>NZ_JBNHHB010000006.1:0-148137 GCF_059091905.1 Arthrobacter sp. Dra40 | reverse complement strand
AACGCCCACCCTCAGCCGGATGAATCCATCTACAAGGTTGGAGAAGGGCCGATCACGCACAGCACGCCGCGCGTGCATCAAGGCGGGCCTCGCTGCCGCTCGGACTGTGGAAAGCATTTTCTGTCTTTTTGCTGCTGTCCTGTGGATCGTACGTGCCCGCTCCGGCGGCTCAACCGGCCTGCGGCCGGCGGCGCGGACAGGGGTTCGGCTCGGCGCTCCTGCGTCGCTTATTTCCTCACCGAACTCCTGACCGCTTGCCCTAACGGGTTGCCCCGCCTCCGTCGACCACAGCTCCGCAAGCTTTGCCAGCAGGCAAAACAACGGGGGAGAGGGAACCGGATTTGCTGGTCACCGAAGAATTCCCGCCCCACCTGTGAACCAAAGGAGCAAACCATGAGCATTGCAACGCTGAGCCGCACTAACACCACGGACACCGGCGAAACCATCACGGTCCCGGACCTTCCTGTCGATGACAGGACCGGGGACGGATACGACTGGATGGAAACCCTCGAGGGCACCGGCTGGGTCGCCCTGCCGAACTGGGGATCCGAGGGCTGGGATGCCGGAGCATGGCCGCTGATCATCCTGACCGTGGCCCGCACCCGGGACGAAACCGGTGAACTGTTCGGCTACGGAACCTACGTCGAAGGCGACACCGCCGCATCCTGGTTCCGTTCCCAGGCCGCGTGCTTTGAAGCGATCACGGTTGAAGTGTTCTTCCACTGGCAGATGGGCCAGTCCGACGGCCCGGCCAATCTGCCCACCACGACAGCCGAACTTCCCGCTGCCGACCGGAAACCCTACCCCGGCTGGACACGCTAACCAACCCCAGCAGTGGCTGCCCGGCTGGTGACGGCCGGGCAGCTGCGAAGCGTTTGGAGCGGTTGACAACATCATTGAGACTCCTTCGGATCGTACGTGCCCGCTCCGGCCCGTCCAGCCCCTCCTTCGTCGGGGCCTGCAGGACAGGAATTTTCCCTCCGGCGCTCGTTCCTCGCTTATTTCCTCCAAGTAAATTTCCTGCCTTTTGCCCTGACGGGTGGACGGGCCTGCGTCGGGCACAGCTGCGCGATGCTCCGCCAGCAGCCAAAAACAACGGGGGAGAGGGGAAGCTGGCCGGTCACCATTGGTCGCCCCGCCCGCCACGTCCTCTGCAAAAGGGAGCAACACCATGAACGAGCACATCAAATTCACCGGCCCCGCCGACATCCTGGCCTTCATCCCGCACACGCTGGGACAGACCCCCAGGGAGTCTTTCGTCGCGCTGACCATGCAGGGCAAACAGCTGGGCGCCACCCTGCGCGTCGACGCCCCGTTCGGCCTGGACCCGGTCGTCTACGCCCAGACCATCGTCAGCTACCTGACCGCCGACGAAGCCGCTACCGGCAGCCTGCTGGTCATCTACACCGACGAGAACAGCACCGAAGAGGCCCGCCCCTACTCCGGGCACGTGCAGGCGCTGCGCACCGAACTGGCAACGGCGGGGATGCCCTTGCAGGATGCATGGCTGGTGACCTCGGAGTCGTGGCGGAACTACCTGTGCACGGACACCGGCTGCTGCCCGGACCAGCCGCTGGATGCCATCACCACCAGCAACGGCAACGCCGCCCTGATCTACCGGGGCAGCGTTGTCACCGGTTTCCCCGCCCCCGCACCGTTCACCGGAGACGAGGCGGCACGGGCGGCCATCGCAGCGCACAAACCCGACGGCTGGCCCGACGACCTGGAAACCAGCCGCGCCGCGTGGGCCAAGGTGCTGGAGAACCCCAAGCGCCTCACCACCGAGACCGCGCACCAGCTGGCCGGAGCGCTGCAGCACCCCGCCACCCGGGACTACCTGATGGCGGACATCATCACCGACGATGCCGGCCAGTTCACCTCCGTCATGCTCGGTGTCTTCGACACCCGCCCCGACTGGGCCCGTGTGGACACCGCCCAGGAAGTCGCGTTCGAACTCATGAAAGCGACCCCCCGAAGGACAGCGCGCCCCCATGCTGTGCCTGATCGGCTGGCTGGAATGGCTCAAAGGAAAATCCAGCTTCGCCGACCGGTACTTCACGCTCGCACTTCAGGACATGGCCGGCTACCGGCTCGCTGAACTGCTGGCCGAGCTGGTCAACCGCGGCCTGCTGGCCGACTGCGCCCGGGACCCGCGAAAGGCCTATGACCGCCAACTGAACCGCTAACCCGGAGGCCGGACCCCGATCAATGAACTGGTCCCCGAAAGTTGGACCAACTTATTAGAGCCTAAGCCGCAAGGGCTTGAGCACGGTATTGCACCGGGCTCAAGCCCTTGAGCTTTGTTGAGATCCTTTCGATGTTGTACCAGCGGATGTAGTCGTGCAGTGCTGATTCCAGTGCATTTGTTGAGGAATCGGACGTGATTGAAGAGTTCCTCCTTGAGGTGTCCGAAGAAGTTCTCGATGACGGCGTTGTCGTAGCAATTGGCTTTGCGGGACATTGATTGGACCGCGCCGGCGTTCTCTAAGAGTGTGCGCCAGGAGGTGTGCTGGTATTGGAATCCCTGGTCGGAGTGCACGAGCGGTTGCTGTCCGTTCTCCAGGGTGGCCAGTGCGCCGCGCAGTGATGAGTTGGTCAGTTCCAGGTTGGGCGAGGTTCCAATGGCGTAGGAGATGATTTGGCGGTCGAAGAGGTCCATGATCGGTGAGAGGTACAGTTTCCTATCGCCGACGCTGAATTCGGTCACGTCAGTCACCCACTTCTCATTCGGGGCGTCGGTATCAAACTCCCGATTCAGCAGGTTCGGCGCAACAACGCCCTGCTCGCCCTGGTACGAGTTGTAGCGCTTTTTCCGCCGGGCCTTGCAGACCAGCCGCAGTGAACGCATCAGCTTCAGCACGGTCTTTTTCGCGATCGTCCAGCCTTGCTTGACCAGTTCGATGTAGACGCGGCGGTGCCCGTACCTGGCGTGGCTCTTCTCAAAGATACCCGTGACCGCGGCCTTGAGGTCAGCTTGCGGGTCAGGGGCTAGGAGTCGAGCTTGGTGGTAGAAAAACGTCGACCGGGGCAGCCCGGCGACGTCCAGAAGAACTTCCAACCGGTGTTCGGCCTTGAGAGCGATGACAGCGCGGACCTTTAGCGCTGTTCCTCGTCCCTCAAGGCGTGTACTTTTCCCAGGAAGGCCACCTCTGCCCGCAACCGCTCATTTTCGCGGCGCAACCGCTGAAGCTCCGACTCCGGCTGTGCCGGCGGCTTTGAGGGTGAGATTGGTCGGCCCGGTGGTTTCGGGCACAAGCCGTCTTCGCCCTCGTTGCGGTATAGCCGCGCCCACTTCTTGATCAGGTCCGGCGACGACAGCTCAAGCTCTTTCGCCAAGGCGACCTGGTTCTCCCCGGCTTGGAACCGGTGCACCGCATCGAGTTTGAACTCGAACGAGAACTTCCGCTTGGTTCGTTTGGTCACTAGCGCCGTACCTCCGCGAACTCTCCACAGGTTGTAGATGCGGACGACAGCTTTTGAGCGGACCCCTAGCCTCGTCGCCGCTGACTTCGCACCCCAACCACTCTCGAACAACGCTACCGCGGCCTCACGCTGTTCCTCAGACAACGAACTACTTTCCTGCATAAAACTGCTCCCCGGAAGTAAGGACTGATTTCTCAGTCCAACTTTCGGGGAGCAGTTCATCAAAAGGGGTCCGGCCTTCCCCTCGGGGTCTTCCCGGGTGCGGCGGCGGCCTCCCCCGCTTCGCTCCGCCGGCCGCATTGACGCTGCCGCGGGCGCAGCCACCTCCAGCCGGCCCGCAGGAACTGCCGCTACTGTGAAAGGACACTGCCGTCCCACACAGTCAAGGAGCCCGCGTGGCCGATCACTTCCGCATCAGCGAAGACGATACTGTTGCCCCGGATGCAAGCCCCCTTGAAGACATCCTGGAACTGCTCCTGCTGACCGCAGGCCCGGCGACCGGACCGGTGGATTTCCCCGTGGAAGACCACCGGCTCGACGGGCCCTGACCCGGTGCAGCGCTGACGCTGCACCCCACGATTTTCCTTTGCAGAGGGAAACCCGGGGATGGGCCGGCACTCAAGTGCGGGCCCTTCCTCATGCCCACGGGCCCGGAGAAATGTTGCCGCAAGAACACGGCGGCCGCGGCACCGTGGCGAGCCGCCATGAAGGGGATCCGCCTCCAGCCGGGCCTTTGCGTCTTAGGTTTCGTCGGACACGTGGACCAGGTGCCAGCCTTCCCAGCCCGGGTGTTTGCGCACCTCCAAGGTCCGCAATGGCGACGTCGAGGTGGCGCGCACCTGCAGGCGCCAGAATTCGACGTCGACGATGTTGCCCTGCCCCTTCCCGGCAGGCAGGTTGGATTCCCACCAGTTCCACCGGCTGAACCAGTGCAGCGGCTCGGCCGCTACCGGCCAGAGCCGGCCCCGCCAGCGCACCGCCAGCGGCACGCCCTGGGGCGTGAAACGGAGTTCGACCGGCTCATTGAGCGTTCTCTGGCCTGTTTGTTCCTGTACCGCTGTCATTGGCCTGTCCCGTCCTCTCTCCCAAAGCCGTATTCCGTACCTGATCGTTCCGCCGCCGCACCGCGGACGCCCACACCCAGGTCACCCGCCGGACCCCTGCGTCCGTCCAAGTGACCTGCACCGCCCGGGACGTCCAGCCGAACGCCTCGCCGGCGACCAGCTCGGCCGAACCCGGGAACCGGATCCACGCCCACACCGGCACACCCGGCACCACCCGGGTGACCTTGCAATGCTCGAAATCCAGTTCCTCCGGCGTCAGCGACACCGGCTCGGCCCGCCTGGTGTAACGGGCCGCCAGCTTCGCCAGCGCGTCCCGATCCATCCCTTAAAAATAGAACGCATATTCGAATTAAGCGAAGCGTCAGAACGGCAGATGCCCGCGCCTTTGCCGCGCATGGTGAGTTCACGGTGCGCCTTGTATCGTGGGTTCATGGATGCCAGGCTGCCGGCGGGGTTGAGCCTGCCGGTCAAGGTGGCCTTGGCCCGAGCGGTGGAAAGGATGCCGGGCCCCGGCGCGCTGCCCGGCGGAGCCTGGTACGAACCCAAGTGGGACGGCTACCGCGCGGTCATCGGCCGCGACGGGGACGAGGCATCCTTCTGGTCCCGGCAAGGCAAGAACCTCTCTAAGTACTTCCCGGACCTGGTCGCGGCGGCGGGGGAGCAGGTGCCGCCCGGCTGCCTGCTCGATGGGGAAGCGGTGGTCTGGTCGGGGGAGCGGCTGGATTTCTCCGCGCTCCAACAGCGGCTGAGCACCTCGGTGAATCGCTGCCTGGGCTGGTGCGCCGGGTGCCGGCCCACTTCGTGGCCTTCGACCTGCTCGCTGTCGCCGGGCATGACATCCGCAATGAACCGTTCCGGGTCCGGCGGGAACTGCTCGAAGAACTCGCCAAAGGCTGGGATGAAACCCTCGACTTATCCCCAGGCACCACCGACCCGGACACCGCCGCAGCCTGGTTCGAGGAACTGCCCGCCACCGGCATCGAAGGGCTCGTTATCAAGGGCGCCGGCCAACCCTACGAGGGAGGGCAGCGCCAGTGGCAGAAAATCAAGCACCGCGACACGGTTGACGTGATCTGCGCCGCGGTCATCGGTTTGCTTACCCGGCCCGAGGCCGTCGTCGCCGGGCTGCCGATCGACGGGAAACTGCGCATCGTCGGACGCTCCGCGCCGCTGAAAACGGCGGTGCGAAACTGCTGGGATCCCAGCTGCAGGCAGCCGGCCCGGATCATCCCTGGCCACACCGGGTGAAATCGACGGTCATGGACCGGTTCAACGCCGACGCCGGCGAAACCGAGCTGACCCTGGTGGAACCGCTCGTCGTGGAAGTCTCAGCCGACACCGCGATGTCCGGTGCATCCTTCCGGCACGCCGTCCGCTTCCTCCGGGCCCGGCCGGAACTGGATCCGGAATCCATGAGCCCGCACGGGATGCGGGTGGGCCCGGAGATCGAGTAATGGCCCTGGCCAGCCATGAGATTGCGCTGCCCGATGACTACCAGGATCTTTTGAAGGTTCTGAAGGAACGGGTGCGCGGGAGCCGGGCACAGGCGGTGCGGACGGTAAATGCCCAGTTGATCGGGCTGTACCGGTCCATCGGGCGGGACACCAGGATGCCGAAGGCTGGGGCAGCGGCGTCATCGCCCGGCTGGCCGAAGACCTCCGGGCAGACTTCCCGGACATGAAAGGGTTTTCGCGCAGGAACCTGCAGTACATGGCCACCATTGCCAAAGCCTGGCCTGATGCAATTGCGCAGCAGCCTGTTGCACAATTGCCCTCGGGCCATCTCATGGTCCTGGTCGATAAGCTCAGCGTTCGTGAATCCTTGGACTAGCATGCCTCCGCAGCGGTCGAGCACGGATGGTCCCGGAACGTGCTGATGAACATGATCATGAGCCAAACCACGGAACGCCCCGGCTCCGCGCCGTCGAATTTCGCCGAACTGCTCCCCGGGCCCGGTTCGGAGCTGGCACAACAGGCGGCGAAAGACCCGTACAACCTCGAATTCCTCGGCCTGTCCGGTGAAGTCGCTGAACGGGATCTGGAGCAACGGCTGACCGACCGGATCGTGGAGACCCTGCGCGAACTCGGCCCCGGCTTCTCCTTCGTCGGCCGGCAGGTACATCTGGAGGTCGGGGGGACGACTTCTACATCGACCTGCTCTTCTTCCACGTCGAACAGCTGCGCTACTACATCTTCGAGCTCAAAACCGGCCGGTTCCAACCCGAGTACGCCGGGAAACGGAACTTCTACGCCGCCGTGGTCGATGACTGCTCAAGCGCGATTTCCACCACGAAACGGTCGGAATCCTCATTTGCGGCAGCAAGAACGACCACACCGTCCGCTACGCCCTCGGCCGCACCACCTCGCCGATGGCGGTGTCCGCCTACAGATACGGGCAGCTGTCCGCCGAAGACAAGGCCTTGGTGCCCGGGGGAAGACAAGCTCACCGCCGCCCTGGACCAATTGCCCGACACCTAAAAACCGTCCCCGCTGGGACAAGTCCTGGACGCCATGGAACGCGGCGGAGGGGACGAGGGAACAGCCCCGCGGTTCGGGGGAATGCGGGGCTGTTCCCTCTCGCTGGGTGCCTTCGGCGCCGCACCGGCAGCCGGGGGAACGCCGGGGCGCTGCTTGGAGCGGGCACCGAACCCAGTCTTTCAGAAGGCGCCCGGTTAACGAGTCATCCCGGCCCGTGCCAGAAGGAAAAAAGATCAGCGTGGCAACAGGCACCGTAAAGTGGTTCAACGCCGAAAGGGATTGGGCTTCATCAGCCAGGACGACCGCGGCCCGGGGCAGGCTCTGCTCTGGAGTCCTCAGCGGCACAAATGACCGCGGGGAGTGGAGGGTGACCCCATCCCGATCCCATGCCTGCCTGAGTGCTGCCTCGCCCCTCAGCATGGCGGGGACTGCTGCACATCCCGGTCCTGACCGAGGAACTTCAACGGTACACCCGGATAAAATTGGTTCAATCGTTCCACGGATCTGATCAGAGCGATGCAGATGATGCGGCTGCCCTGCGACGACGTGCGCGCCAAATGTAAAGGGCGACAAGGATCAGAAGGACTATTACTGCAGCCGTGGTGACCGGCAGCCAAGAGAGGCCCGATTCGGGTTGCGCCGTAAAATGTTCTCCCGCCTCAGGAAATACCAGTTCCGCTGATGCGTTTTCTTCAACAGATCCGCTTTGGAGGTGAAGATGAGCCTCCCACGGACCGTTCGGCAGTTCCTTCGCCAAGGGGAATATGACCTCTCCCGTGTTTCCCGGAGTGATAGTTGTTGCCCGTTCCAGAGCCAAAGGTCCCGCGGACAGACCGCCTGGCCCTCCTTCGAGTTTCAATTCACCGATGATGTCCACTGCACGCCCACCGGTATTGGTGACCTCAGCCTTTACTTGGGGCCTTCCGGAGGCGTCCCTGGTAGCGGTCAAGGTTCCGATGTCGAAGTCGGCAGGTTTGCCGTTGCCTGCGCCGACTGAAAGGTAGATACGGATTCCGACCCGGCTGGCCTGTATGACGTTTGTGTCTTCGGCCTTCTCTCCCCTCACTTCAGCCCATACTGCGCCATACAGTTCGGCTTGCGGGGCATCGGTGGGAACATCGATGGTTACCATAACCATTTTTGACTCGCCGGCAGAGAGTTCCACCTGGTTGCTTTCCAGGGATATCCAGCCCGTCAACTCGTTGTGCGATGGATCTTCTTCGCCTGTGAAGCTCCCTTTCTCGATTCGGGCTGCACCTGGGTAGATACGGACCGATTGGTCGGTGTCCGAGTGGTTTTGTACTTCGATCCGACGTTCGATGGTGCTGCCGGGTTCGAGGTGATCAACGATGTAGGAGCGGGCGCGTGGGTCATCCAAGGCGCTGGTGGGAATATCGACCAATCGCAAGCCGATTCCGGCTGGTTCGGGGTTGCCGCCGGTCGTGGCATCTGCCGAGGCGGAAGCGGGAAATGCCAGTGCTGAGGCAAGCCAGAGCACGAACGCGATTACGAGGGGGAAACGTTTCATCCGAGCCATTTCGTTGGAGCTGGCAGCAGTCATGTGCCAAGAGTACTGAGGAGTTCTTTTCGTTGGGAGGGTGCGGCGCTTGTCCGGCGCCGCACCCTCCCAATCACTTGCGTGTTGAAGAGTCTCTTATTTACAGGACCGAGTGAGTGACGACGGCGGTGTAGGTGTCCGCAAGTGCGTCCGCGGGGACAGTGAGGGCGAGGGCGGCGTCCCAGACTGCAGTGTTGTTGCCGTTCACGGCGGTGGTGGTCTGGACGTTCCTGGCCTGGGACAGATCTGACTGTGTAGCGGATGCGGTAACGGTAGCGGTTCCGTTCACTGTTGCATTGGCAGCGGAGTAGCTTACATTCGCGGCGGAGATGATGTTTTCCGGAGTGCCGCCAATGAAATTGGTGGAGGCTACAGAGGCTACCCAACCGGTGGTGCCGGCGCGTTCGTCAGTGACCTGGATGCCGGCCAGGTTGACGGTAGCCGTGGCCCCCGGCTTGATGGCACCGAAGATGGAGGAATCAGGAGCGGCACTGACGGAGATGGTTCCGGACGGAACTTCAGCGGTTGCGGTGGTGGTGTCCGTTGCCGAGGCCGGCAAGGCCATTGAACCGATCAGTGCTGCGGATCCGGCGACGACGAACGAGAGGCGGGTTGCTAAACGCACAAGAGTACTTTCTTTAGAAATGATGGGATGTGCCGGGGCGCTTTGGCCGGTACCGGCTCTTCGAAGCTATCGCCCGGATTGGCGTAAATAATCGTTCCTGCAGCGATCCTGTGGGAAGCCTTTCGAAGTACTTTCCATGCTGCCCAAAACCTGTGTTAATTCGGCAATCAGGAATCCGAGACCCGCCTGCAACCCGACCACTGGCGAGGCCTGGCAGAGATTGATGCGTCCTACCCGCCTCTCCTGGCCCCACCGAGCGTCCACAAGACCTCCAATCATGAGCCCAAGATCGCGGCCGACACTAAAGCGCTCCTCTAACGAGCGCAAGACTGTGGGTGTTGCCACCTAGAGTCTTACGCTGCGGTGCCACGGTGGCACCGTGCAGGGTCTGGAAGACCCCAAGGCAAAGTGTCTTCTGCAGCTTTCACTATGACGGAGACGTCCACCGGGTGCAGTTGGAACCTTTGATTGAAGGCAGCGACCTCGTTCTGACGTCTCAAATAAGGACCGTTTGTCAGGACGGGTCGGCGGTTGGTCAATGCGTTGCAAAACTAAGGACATTTATAGTTGCAAGACACAGGATTTTCCCTGGCTGGGGAGTGGTTTATAGGTGTCGCGGCGGAGGGCCGGCATGCGGGCGCGAGATCCAATGGCGCTGAGCGTCGAGCAGGAGTGCGGTGCGGTAGGTTGATCGCATGAGCGAGGAGATCCTGGGCAGAACCATCATGTTCGTTGTCATGGTGGGCTCAGGTATCCTGCTTCTCCGGATGGCGCACGGCGCAGCTAGTGGCCGCCTTGCGCGAAATCCAAACGCGGGCATCCGCACTCCAGCCACGATGGTGAACGATCGGGCGTGGCTCACTGCACACCAAGCGGCGAAGCGACCGACGCAGATTGCCGGTTGGTGTGCGATCGCCAGCGCGATGCCCTCTGTGCTTCCCGCCCCCTTGCCCTTCGCGATCGCCTCGATCCTTCTCGGAGCCGCCGCACTTCTTGTGTTCGTACTCTACGGCGCGGCCGTGGGGAGTCGTGCGGCACGTAGCCTTCCCTCCGAAGACTGACCCGCTACACCCGGTAATCGATCCCTCAACGGGCGGTCAGGGGTGACAAATAGCGCTGCGAGAAAGCGGCCATTTAGCGCTGCGATTCACAGGCTGGCTTTGATCCGAATTCCATAGACTCGTCCTGTCTTATCAATTCGTCTCACGCAGGTGATTCTCGATTGGAACGAACCGGGCCTTTAGCGGGACAGGTTGGATCAGATTATGGCTGCTCCAGCAATCTCCTGAAGGGCTCGCACGTGCGCGTCGAATGCGCGCCTGCCGGCCGGGGAGAGTGACAGCCACATTACCCGACGGGCATCGCCACGGTCCGGGGATGCCGCCTTGTCGGAGACGACGTAGCCGGAGGCGACCAACGTCTTCACATGCTTGGAGAGTGTGGCGTCCGAAACATTTAGTGCCGTCCGGAGAACCGCAAAATCGAGCCGCTCGACGGGGCGGAGAAGTCCGCCGATGCGTAGACGCAGCGGCGCGTGGATGACCTCGTCGAAGCGCGCCTCATCCACGGCGGAGCTTCTCAACTGCAGAACGGTAGGCCACTCCGGCCAGCCACGTCGTTAGGGCGAACGCCACGACGCTGGTGAGAGCGACGGCCCAGGGCAGACCGAGAGAAACCAGGCCGAGAGAAACACTGTAGAGCGCGAGGCAGGTGACGACGATCCCGGCCATGGCCAATCCTGCGCGGGATCCCATGGCCCGGAACCGGATGCCGGTTTCTCGCTGGATCAGATGGACGACCACAAAAACTATGGCCAGGGCCAGCCAACCCATCGTCGGTGGTTCGTAAATCTCGCCGGGCGACGTCGCTGCAGCCGCGCCGACCCACCACGCGGCCACCCCTCCGAAACCTGCGAGGAGCGCCCGGGGAACCCGGATGCTCGCCGCCAGCCGGTCTCGGTCTGCCGACAGCTCGTTCAATGCGCTTCTGGCCTCGTCACGTGACGGCCCCCCAAAATGACTTTCCATGACGGAAAGACTATTAGTTTCTTTCCGATGCGGCAAGTGATTCGATTGGATCGTTCATTCCCACCCATGATCAGGCAAGGGCTGGCACTCTCGCCCCTGCCTTCCATGGCGCCGCGGCTACCTGTGGCATGTGGGGACCCTGGGGAACGGCCCGCGAGACGTACCCCAGAATCTACGGCGTTCGCTTCACAACGCGGTACACGGTACTGCGGGCGACCTTGAAGAGCTCGGCGATCTCGGCGGTCGTGTGTTGTCCTCCCTTATATAGGGAGACAAGGTGCGCTTCCTGGCTCTTGGAGAGTTTGGGCTGCTTGCCGCGGAGCCGTCCCTTGGCCTTGGCGACCTGCATGCCTTCGCGGGTGCGGGCGCGGATGAGGTCGGATTCGAATTCGGCGACCATGGCCAGGACGTTGAAGAGCAGTCGGCCGACCGGGTCGGTCGGGTCGTGCACCGATCCACCGATGCTCAGCTTCACTTTCTTCTTCGTGAGTTCTTCGACGATGTCGCGGGCGTCGGGCAGGGAGCGGGCGAGCCGGTCGAGTTTGGTGATGACCAGGGTGTCGCCGGATCGGACGGCGGCGAGGGCTTCGCGGAGGCCGGGCCGGTCTCGGTTGGTGCCGGTAAGCCCGTGGTCGGTATAGATCCTGTCTTCGGGCACACCCAATGCGGCCAGCCCGTTTCTTTGGGCGGTGAGGTCCTGCTCGTTGGTCGAGACGCGGGCGTAGCCGATGATGTGCGCGGACATGCTCCAACTGTAGCGTTTAGGCTACCTTCACCGGGCTTTTTTGCGGGCGGGGTATACGCGAATCGAAGAAGTTAGTACTTGTATGGAATTTTGCGCCGCGGGGGAGTGGTCCTCAAGTGTCGCGGTGAGGGCCCGTTTGTGAGACAGTTCCTCAAGCCATAGCTTCGTGCAACTGCCTGGGTGGCAAAGTAGGCGGCATCGAGCAATGCGTGGGGAGGGACTGTAGGATCCCCTGATTCCAGGACGCCCTAGAAAGGTTATCTGTTCGCCGTCAGCCGGGGGTGGAGCGGCGATTTGTTTGATCAGATTGAGCTGAGGAAAGAAGCAAGTTTTGTCGTGAAAATATCGTTGTCGTCACCGGCCACCATATGACCTGCAGAACTTATTTCCACGATTACCGCGTCGGGAATCAAGTCAGCCATCTCCTTGATGCCCTCTGGACTGACGATGTCTGATTCCCCACCGTGCACGACCATCGTGGGTACGGTGATCCGGCTCGCGGCTGAGCGTGCGCGCTCGTAGCCAACCTCTCGCGTTGGCTCGTCGCCGCCCTGCAGGAGGGCCGGGTCCCAGTGCCAATACCAGCGGCCGTCCTCTCTTAACCGGACATTCCTGCGGAGGCCGTCGAGGTTCGAAGGGCGATCGGGATGAGTACTGTACGCAGCGACCGCATCCGCCACTTGATCAAGGGAAGCGAAGCCGTTGGGTGCCTGACCCATGAAAGCCCGTATACGCTCGACGCCTGCAGGCTCCAACCGGGCCACGATGTCTACAAGCACGAGACCGCGGGCGATACCGCCAATCTCGCCCTCCGCAATCAGAGCGGTCATTCCGCCCATAGATGCGCCGACGAGTACAGGTTTGTCGCCGATCGTGTCCTGAACGGCAACAAGATCGGCGACAAGAGCGGTTAAGGAGTAGTCCCCCGTCGGGGACCAGTCACTGTCACCATGACCACGTGCATCAAGCGCATATGCGCTCCACCCCTCACTTGCAAGACGAGATCCTGTACGGCGCCAGGAATGACGGGTCTGACCTCCTCCATGCAGCAGGAGGACGTTTCCCTTTGTTACCCCCTGCCCAAGCCAGCGATCCCCTACAAGCCGAAGCCCGTCGGAATGGAAAGTAACCGCTTCCCGGTTCACACGCCCGAGAGGTTGGTACGACGCGGGTGATAAAAGGCGTTCCATTCGGTTCAAATTGTCCCTTCGAGTTACCTGCCGCAGTCGGGTGGACGTAAAACCATGTCTGCCTGACCAGAACGGCATCCCGCCGGCTCAGTATGCCATGTAGGGGTGGGCTTGACGAAGTGCCCGTCCTCCTCAGCGCCGGATTCCATATCCTGTGGAGGAGGCAAAGGGCGGGGGCCCGGATCCCGTCGCTCCTCTGGCAGGATCGGTTCCCAAGGCCGCGACGCAGCTGTTGGCATCCACGGGCACAATCGAGGGATGGAAGACCTGACCGCCCGACCGCTACAAACTACGAGCGGGCGGAATCTCTGGGCAGCCGGGCGGCCAGCTTCCACGCGGCGGGCATGGCGGCGGCCGCGATCAGGGACTTCACGATGCCGCCGATGATGAATGGGTACAGGCCCCACTCGAGCGTCTGCTGCAGATCGGCGCCCAGCGAGATGGACAGCCAGGCCATGCCGAAGACGAAGGTGATCACGGTGCCGGCGAGGAAGGAGACCGTGGCGCCCAGGAACTTTTTGTCCCAGTTGCGCTTGGCCAGCCAGCCGGTGAGGCCTGCGGCCGCAACGAAGCCCACCAGGTAGCCGCCGGTCGGGCCGACGGCAGCGGCCAGGCCGGAGGAGGCCTCGGAGAACACCGGCAGGCCGACTACACCGGCCACCCAGTACAGGGCCATCGCCAGCATCCCGCGCACCGGGCCCAGGGTGCTGCCGACCAGCAGCACGGCCAGGGTCTGGCCGGTGATCGGGACAGGCCACAGCGGCACGGCCAGCTGCGCCATCACAGCGGTCAGGCCGGCGCCGCCGATAACCAGCGCGGTGTTGGCCAGGGCGGTGCTGGGGACGAGGGCATCGGCCAGAACACCCTGGCGTGCGACGACGGCTGTACTCATGTTTGCTCCTTCTTATTGCCGGCAGGCATAGTCGCCGGGCAGTTCTTACTAGTTAATATCTTGATTTCCCCGAAGTCCTGTATATGAAGGGGGCCGATTGCTCATCGGTCCAAGCTTCGTATGAACTCCTCTTTTCGAAGAGTTTTCTTTCGGCCCCTGGGGGGTGCACCCAAATAATGGACCCGTCATTTGTCACCGCATCCACAGGGCCTGAACAAACTGTCCTACCGTCCAGACGCACCTCTATTGATACGCCCGTTAGCGCGGTCCAGTCCTCGACTCGTCTATGCTTCATGGCAGTCAGTTGTGAGATCTTGTCCATGAGGAACTGCTTTCCAAGTTTGTGCCCTCCACTTATTTCGCATCCACTTTGGGTGGCATTGAGTGGTGCCTACTTTCACTGCTGTTTGCACGGTGAACAAGATGGCAAGGGGTGGCGGTGGGGCCGTCATCGTGGCGTTAAGATTGACGATCCGAGTGATCGTCCGGTGCCCCACCGCAGTTAGTGGGCAGTATGAGCGAGGATCTCCATCGGCGGGCGGTCGCCATCGACCAGCTCTCCATCGATGAGCAGCTTCGGTGCCAGCGGCGCGTCGGTGAAATTCACCATCATGTCTATTCCGTTGGGTCACCGCGGGGCCATGCGAATGGCGCCATCGAGACGGATGGTCTCACCGTTCAGCATGGCGTTCTCGATAATGTGCATGACGAGGGCGGCGTACTCATCGGGGCGACCCAGCCGGGACGGATGGGGTACCTGCTCGCCGAGCCTTGCGCGATACTCCTCCGTCAGATCGTTCATGAGCATCGGCGTCTCGAAGATTCCGGGCGCGATGGTCGCCACACGGATTTTGGAACGCGCGAATTCGCGCGCGAGGGGAAGAGTCAGGCCGGCCACGCCTGCCTTTGAGGCCGCATACGCCGCCTGGCCGATCTGGCCGTCGAATGCCGCGACAGATGCCGTGTTTATGATGACGCCACGCTCTTCGCCGATCGGATCGGCCTGAAGCATAGCCGGCACGGTGAGCCGGATCGCGTTGAAGGTGCCAATGAGATTGATGCGCACGACGCGTGTGAAGTCGTCCAAGGGGGCGGGGACGCCCTTGCGCAAAACCAACCCCGGGGTGCCGACCCCCGCGCAGTTCACGAGGATGCGCACGGGGCCGCGCTCGGCAGCGCGCTTCACGGCTTGGCTCACCGATCCCTCGTCTGTGACGTCGCCC
The DNA here is from genome assembly GCF_059091905.1 of Arthrobacter sp. Dra40. Taxonomy (NCBI): domain Bacteria; kingdom Bacillati; phylum Actinomycetota; class Actinomycetes; order Micrococcales; family Micrococcaceae; genus Arthrobacter; species Arthrobacter sp. Dra40. The sequence goes on along the minus strand of NZ_JBNHHB010000006.1, from coordinate 132,913 downwards.
TGAACGAAGTCGACGCGCGTGCCGAGCTCGTCGACGACGCTATGACCCGCTTCCTCCGACATATCTAGAATCGTGACGTGAGCTCCTGCTTGATGAAGTTGGCGCGTTGCGTTCAACCCGAGGCCAGATGCGCCCCCGGTCACGATCGCACTAGATCCTGCAATGTCCATCATCCGAGCCCCTCTGCTGCCCTACGCTGCTAAGTAAATACAGTCACGACTGACTGTATACGTTCAAACGGTAGCCCCAGAGTCCGGGGTGGTCAAGGGGTCGGAAAGGAGGGCGTGCCGCTCGGTGTGATGCCGAGGAGGGCGCGCGCTACATGCTTCCACTCCTCGACGGCGGGTTCCGTAACCGGTGGTGCGCCCGTCAACGCGTAGGTCAGGGCTGTCCCGCGCATGCTCGTCAGTAGCAGATTGGCCAGCGCCTGGTAGTTCGGAAGCGCGGACAGCTGCGGGCCGAAGAATGAGCGGACAGTGTCCTGGATTACCTGTCCGAGTGCGCGTTCGCGGGGGAGCAGGACGGCGAGCAGCTGCTCATCGTGGCGAGCGGCGATCCACAGTTCGGTGGAGGCCCAGAAGTAACTCTGCTGGTGGGTCTCCCACATCGCCTCGATTGCGGCGTCAAGGCGGTCGGCGGGCTTATCGGGCCAGGTCGATCGTTGTTGCAGGAGGCCCATGCGCGTGGTGGCGAGCCGTTGAACCGCAGCGACGAGCAGCTCGTTCCGGGAGGGGAAGTGGTGGAGGAGCCTCCCGCGGCTCACCCCTGCCGCCTCCTGGATGCGGGTGGTTGTCGCCCCTGCATACCCATCGGTGGTAAGGACGGTGATCGCCGCATTGAGGATCTGCGTCTTGGTCTGCACGCTTCGTTCCTGGACGGCGCGGTGGCGCGGCGGGGGCTGGTCCGGGTCTGCCATTGAAGTGCCTCCTTCTGGCCAGTGTCGAGTGAGCATTGTGGCGATCGGCCTGCGGAGCAGGGGTCGTTGCGCTGTATGCCAGATTCTCATACCCTAGTAGAACAGTCAGGTATGACTGTTTAATCAACGGCATGACCTCACCGAAGGAGCTGACGTGTCGCCATCGGAGCATCGTTCTCATGCCACCATTGGGCCTTGGTCCGGCATTAATGTCGCCTACGTAATGAACAACATGCAGAACACCCTCGTCGGCGATGAGCGAGGGGTTGCCATCTACGAGGCTGCAGCCCGTTCGCTCGTAACCGTTGCTAAGGGTGTGGACGTGACGGGAAGAGATAACTGATGCGCGCGCTCCGGTTTGCGGGCCTCGGCGAGGAGCCTCAGGTCATGTGCGCTGAGATGCCGACTCCCGGGCCAGGCCAGGTCCTGCTGCGGGTTATAGCAGCCGGGGTCTGCCATTCTGACGAGTGGGTGATGAATCAGACGCCGCAGTCATGGGCAGCTACCAGCGCTTCCCTGCCGATGACCCTTGGGCATGAAGCCGCGGGCGAAGTCGCCGCCGTGGGGCCGGGGGTGGAGCATGTGACCATTGGGGACCTTGTCGTGGTGTACGGGCCATGGGGCTGTGGCCGCTGCCGGAACTGCAGCTCGGGAGCCGAGAACTACTGCCAACAAGCTGGGGGACCCACGCCCCCCGGAATCAAGACGAATGGAGCGATGGCGGAGTACCTACTGGTGCCCGCGGAACGCTACCTGGTGCCGCTGGGTGGCCTCGACCCGGTTGAAGCAGTGGCGCTGACTGATGCCGGTCTGACGTCGTACCACGCCGTGATGGAATGCCGTCCGCAGCTCCGGCCGGGGGCGCGCGCCCTCGTATTGGGAGTAGGTGGGCTGGGCCACCTAGCGATCCAGGTGCTGTTGGCGGTGGCTCCCGGCGTGACCGTGATCGCCGTGGATGCGCGAAAGGACAAGCTAGATCTGGCCAGGGACGTCGGCGCGCACCACACCCTACTCGCCGACGCCGATGCCGAGCGGTGCATCCGCGAGCTTACAAACGGTGAGGGGGTTGACGTCGTTCTCGACATGGTGCGGGCGCAGGAGACGGTCGACCTCGGGCGGAGCGTCGTCGCACGCGCCGGTGTAATTTCGTTGGTGGGTGCCGGGCCCGGGGTCCTCCGTGTCGCCGTCGGCGAGCTGCCGATGGGAGTCTCTGTGCTACGACCATTCTGGGGGACGCTCCCGGAGCTGTGGGAGGTCCTTGCGCTTGCCGCGAGTGGCCGAATTCGCACGGAAATCGAAGTACATACGCTTGACGAGGGCCCGGACGTGTATAGGCGACTGAAGTCAGGCGCGATTCGCGGCCGCGCCGTGCTCACTCCCTGATTCATGATGATTTTCGAAATGGGGTAAGCCGTATCTCCCGCGCCCGGTCACGGATGTGTCCGACGACAGCAAACCTGAAGGGGAAACATGAACGGTTCGATTGGGGTCACCTACGGTGCGCCTCCGTATTATTACGACAAGGGTGAGGAAGTCGCCGTGGTGTTCCGTACCGACCGGGACATCTTGGCGCCGCATCTGCCGGAGTTAACTCCCGAGCCGACACCGCGCAAAGCGGTGGCGGAGGGTGCTCCACTGGGACACCTACCGATCTGGCCCTCTGGAGAAGAAGTCGAGCTAGTGGGCTCGGCGGGAAGAGGACGATGACCATGACCTCCAATGCCGGCACATCGCCGTCTTCGGAGACGCTGCAAGTGACAGATATCGACGTCGCTTCGACCCTCGATGCTCTGCTCGCTGAACGCTGGAGTTGTCGGGCATTCCTCCCGGAACAGCTCGAACCCCATGTTGTCACGGAGATCCTCACCGCGGCCGCGCACACCCCATCGTGGTGCAACACACAGCCATGGCACCTCGACCTGGTGTCGGGCGACACTCTCGAACGGCTGCGTGCGAGGCTTTCAGCAGACGCGGCGATCGAGGAGCCGCGTCCTGACATCCCCTTTCCTGCATCATATGAAGGCGTCTATCGAGACCGTCGTAGGAAGTCCGGCTGGGCGTTGTATGAGTCCGTCGGTGTGGCGCGCGGAGACCGCGAGGCGTCTCGTGAGCAAGCGAGGCAGAATTTTGAGTTCTTCGGCGCGCCCCACGTGGTCATCATGTCGGCGCCGGTGCATCTCGGCGTCTACGCGGCCATCGATTGTGGGCTCTTTGCCCAGAGCTTCATGCTCTCGGCGCAGGCCCGCGGGGTGGGAACGATCGCGCAGGCTTCGATCGCCGCGGAGGCACCTCTTCTTCGCGAGGAGTTGGCGATTTCCCAGGATCGGATGATCTTGTTCGCGATCGCTTTCGGGCGACCCGATATCGCGCATCCCGCGAACGGGTTCCGGACTGAAAGGGAGCCGTTGAGTAGGATGGTGACCTTTCGCGATTAGCACGGGCTGAAGCCAGCCCATCAACATTGGCGTGAACTTGTTAGTCACACCTAGGCTTCGACCTCTTACGAATACCTCCGGCCGCCAGCGGCATAACCCCGGGGTAGGGGTCGTGTGCGGCGAAAAGACAGGAAAGCTACGGCCGCGCGACTGGGAAAGCCCGCTCGTTTCGTGCATCTAGATATCACGAATCACCACGGGCTGGGACGTGGCAGTTGCGACGGCCGTCTCAAAATTCGGTGGTCTCGACATCCTGGTCAACAACGCCGGCACCATGAACTTCGTTCCGATCGATAAGTATTCGCTTGACCAGTGGAACTCAGCGATCGCGATCAACTTCACAGGAACTTTCCTTGGGATCAAGACAGCACTCCCTGCACTCAAGGAATCCGACAGAGGGCTGATCATTAATGTGTCGGTGACTGCCGGTCTCAATGGAGTCGCTTCGTTCCTGGGTACACGGCACGAAGGTCGGGATACGGGGCCCACCAAGGAGGCAGCATTAGATCTCGAACGACAGACACGAATTCGAATGAACTCAGTCCACTCCGGTAACACTCGAAACCCCAATGACCGAAGGCAACGAAATCGACTAGGGTGCGGTTGCGATCGCACGCTTGGGCGAGCCGCTCGAAGTGGCGCACCCTTGTCCTGTTTCTTGCCAGCGATGAAGTTAGCTCCTCGACGGGAACCGAGTTCATCGTCGACGGTGGCGACAGCGCAGGAATCGTACTGCTAATCCGCTTTAGCAGCCTGCTAATCTCCAGGGCGCCGAGGGGATTCTTGGCGGCGGATCGCTATACGGTCGCTACCAGGCGCACAGCAGCCTGCCGGTAGCGCTCGGCGATTTCCATTGCTGAAAGGGGGCCGCGTGGAGAGTACCAGTCGAGGATTCCATTCGTCATTCCGAGAAGCTGGCGTGCCGTAAACCGCGTGTCGCTGGTATCAAAGATTCCATCGGAGACCCCCGCGGCGAGAAGCTTCTCAAGCGTATTCTCGACGTTAGCGCGCCTAGAGAGATATCGTGCGCGCAATTCCGGGCCAAGAAACCGCGACTCGGCGTGCAGTGATGCTAGGTCCCGTCGATTCGAGTTATGCAGCGCGAGAACCGTGATGTAGTTCTCGAACCCCACCCGCGGATCGTCTCCGGCCTCCTCGAGGCACATCTCGCTTTGTGCCTGAAAGTCATCCAAGGCGATTTCGAGCAGGGCGAAGAGGATACCTTCCTTGTTTCCGTAGTGGTAGTAAAGCGCGGGCATGGTGAGGCCGACGCCGGTGGCGATAGACCTCACTGTCGTGCCGTGGTAGCCGTGTTGCTGAAACTCCACCAGGGCCGCGTTCAAAATGGGGGGGAGAATAGGGCTGGGATACGAACGCCAATCGACTGCCCGAGGCGCGTCCGCAGGGTCTGTGCTTGTGCCAGTCTCGCCCATCTAGCCTCTCCATCTGAATTTCCAGCGCCTGGTTCGGCGCTAGGCTTACGATATCAGGGGTGCGTTGAGCAAGTCTTACCGCCACTGAGGGGGGCGCTTCTCAGCGAACGCCGCCATGCCCTCAATGCCTTCGTCGCTGGGAAAGACGGCCGCTGTCGTCTCCTCATTCGCGTCCCATACGCTCTCGCCCGTCCAATCTTCGTTCCAGACGGAGCCGTCCGTCGCAGCGCGATACGCGGTCTTCTTCGTCAATCGCACGGAGTTCGGTCCGTTTGCCGCGATGCGTCGCGCGAGGCTTAGTGCCTCGTCGAGGACGTTCTCGGCCTCGACAGCACGGTTGATTAGTCCCCACGACAGCGCTGTGCTCGCGTCGATCGGCTCGGCCGTGAGGAGCATTTCCAGCGACCGGCGCAACCCCACGAATTCATGCAGACGTACGGCACCGCCTGCCGCGGCGTACAGGCCCCAGCTCGTCTCCGGGAAGGCGAATCGCGCCTGATTCGACGCGACGATGAGGTCGCAGGCGAGAGCGATTTCGAGACCGCCGCCCATCGCGTGTCCGTTGATGGCTGCAATGGTTGGCTTGTTGCACCACTGGCGAACCATTCCGCCAAAGTGCCATTCAGGATGATCGGGGGAGTGGACGCTGCTAGCGCGCAATCCGCGCGCGAGTTCCTTCAGGTCCGCGCCCGCACAAAAGGAGCTGCCTGCCCCGGTAAGCACCACGACACGAATGCTGTCGTCCGCATTCGCTGCGGCGAAAGCTGTTCCGAGAGCCGAAGACACTGCGGAATTGACCGCGTTGTGTGCATTTGGCCGATTAATGCGGATCACGGCGATTTGATCGATTCTCTCGCTGAGTACGACGGGGTCGGCTGTCCGTGTGGTCGGGGTGGTGGTCATGGCTTCACCTTCCTGTTTAGATAGCGCTCACTATATTCGAATTGCCCTAAGTTTGGTTTGGTACGCTCGGCATTGCAACCCGCCGATCAGCGAGGCCGGAACAAAATGTCGAGCATCGTGCCGCCGGCCCCTCGCGACAGCGGAATCGCGGACCCAGGGTCGCTACATCCCAGTGAGATCTCCCGCTGTCGTATCAACGGCCTGCGATCTGCTTTCCGGTTTCCCTCGCCCTGATCTTCGATTGTGTACGTAAGAATCCTTGCGCCCATGAGTCGGGTGCCTATATATTAGCTAGCGTTCAGTAAGTTTTACTCGAGGGCAGGGGCGATGGCATTGGTGATAAAAGGTCCAGCTTCGCCCGACGCGACCGGCCGCAACAGCGCGGGTGGCGACGACCGCAGGTTCGAACACGCCGGGAAGCGAAGGACGGTGCGGGGTGTGACGGCTCGCGGCCCGCTCGCGGGGCTACAAGTAGTCGAACTCGGCGGCATCGGGCCGAGCCCGTTCGGGGGCATGCTGCTGTCTGATCTTGGAGCAAGCGTTACCCGCGTGGAGCGCGTCACCGACGTGGACGTGCGTGACATCAATGTGGAGGCACATGCTGTCCTCACGCGGGGAAGACGTTCGGTCGCGCTCGACCTCACAACTTCGAGCGGTGCTGCGGCGGCGCAGCGCCTCATCGATGGGGCTGATGTGCTGCTCGAGGGGTTTCGCCCCGGGGTGCTTGAGCGGCTCGGGTTCGCGCCCGAGGCGTTGAGTGCGCGCAACCCCCGACTCGTCATTGGAAGGATGACGGGATGGGGCCAGGACGGGCCGAGGGCTGCGACCGCAGGTCACGACATCAATTATCTGGCCGTGAGCGGCATGCTAGCCGCGACCGTTGCGCCAGACGGCACCCCAGTCGCTCCGTTAAACGTTCTGGGCGACTTCGGCGCCGGCGGACTCCTCCTCGCATTCGGTGTGCTGGCCGCCGTGTACGAGGCTCAGCGTACGGGGCAGGGGCAGGTGGTCGATGCAGCGATCGTGGATGGGACGGCACTCTTTACGGGTATGCTGCACGCCATGCGTCATCACGGAATGTGGGACGACGACAGCGCCGGGGGCAATATCTTCGATGGAGGCGCGCCGTTCTACGGGGTGTACCGCACGCGGGACAGCGAGTGGCTCGCCGTCGGCGCCATCGAGCCGAAATTTTACGACAGGCTGATCGAAACACTCGGACTGGGCGAAGCTCTCCGAGGGCTCGCGCAGCACGATCGATCCCACTGGCCGCAGACTCGGAACGTCGTCGCGCAAACATTCGCGAGTCGCACGCTGGCGAGTTGGATAGAGGCGTTTGAGGGAGTGGACGCTTGTGTCACGCCCGTGATCCGGTCCGCCGACGTGCATTCCGAGCCGCATCTCGCAGCGCGCGCGGTCTATTCGCAGGTGCATGGAATGACGCACCCGGCTCCTGCGCCGCGATTCTCGCGGCATGCCAACCTCGCCGTGCCGGCCTGCGTCGCACCCGGGAGCGAGACCAGGGCAACGCTGCAGGACCTTGGGTTCGATGAGGCGGAGATCGAAGAATTGATCGCACAGCGTGTGGCGCGCCAAGCCGAAGTAGCTTTTCCAAGGTGAGGGTGCGGGGGCCGAAGTCCGGGATCGCACATGCGGTGCCGATGACGAGATCATGGTGAGTAAAGAATGGAGACGGCAATCGTGGGGCACGAAGAAACGATTGAGGGCAGCGAGATGACGATGACGGCGTCACCGGGTCTAATGATGGACTTTCCTCTGACGACGACCCACTTCCTGTGGCGCATGCGGAACGTGCATCCTGACAGTCGGATCGTCTCGGTCCGCGATGCCGACGGTGGGTCCGACTCTCAGACCTTCGCCGAAACGGCGGAGCGGTGTGAGCGTCTGGCGGCGGCGCTCGATCGCCGCGGGATCCGCCGCGGAGACCACATCGCCTCGTTCGCGTGGAACAGCGCCGAGCACATGGAGACCTACCTCGGCGTGATGGGCATGGGCGTCGTGCTGCACACGATCAACCTGCGCCTGCACGACGACCAGATAGTGTGGACGGTGCGCCACGCACGGGACCGGGTACTCATTGTCGATGACTCGCTCAGCGCACAGATCTTCCCATTGCTGCCGCTGATGCCGTCGGTTGAATTCATCGTGGTCATCGGCGACGGCGACATCCCCACAGCTGACCTGCCGGTAATCCGGTACGCGGACATCATCGCGGAAGACGCTGAAGGGTACGCGTTCCCGGCGCTTGACGAGCGCTGCGGCGCTGCGCTCTGCTACACGTCCGGAACGACAGGGGATCCGAAGGGCGTGCTGTACTCACACCGATCAATCGTGCTCCATGCGCTCACGATGGCCGGGGGCGACGTATTCGGTATCCGCGGACACGATGTCGTCCTTGCCACGGTGTCGATGTTCCACGCGGTGGGGTGGGGTCTGCCGTTCATTGCGATCCTCACGGGGGCCGATCTCATTATGCCCAGCCGGTACCTGCAACCGGCCAGTCTCGCCCAAATGATTTCGGCGCACCAGGTGACGTGGTCGGCCGGTGTCCCGACCATCTGGATGGACCTGATCCGGTATCTGGACTCGCATCCAGAGAACGGCAGCAACAACACTCAGGTACTGGCCTCTGTGCGCAAGCTACTTCTCGGCGGCAGCCAGGTGCCGCGCGACCTCATCGTGCGCATGCGGGACGACTTCGACGTCGATGTCGTTTCCGGGTGGGGGATGACTGAGACCTTCCCCGGTGCGGCAGTCACTTACGTCGATCCACGAGCAAGCCAGGAGGAGCTTCTGGCGAAACGGGTCAAGGGTGGGCGGGTAAGCCCGTTCTACGAGGTTCGGATCGTTGACGAGGACGGGGCGGCGCTTCCCCACGACGGGGAGTCGCGGGGTGAACTCGAGGTTCGCGGACCGATGGTCTCGTCTCACTACTACGGGTTGAGCGACGAGCAGGCGGCGGACAAGTTCCACGACGGTTGGCTGCGCACAGGCGATATCACAACCGTGGATCGTGAGGGTTGGATCACGCTGTTGGACAGGTCGAAGGATGTGATCAAGTCCGGCGGCGAATGGATCTCTTCGGTCGATCTTGAGCAAGCCCTCCAGGACCACCCGGCTATCCATGAGGTTGCCGTCGTGGCGCGCTCGGATCCGCGCTGGATGGAGAGACCTCACGCCTTCATCGTCGCGTCGGATGATCTCGATACCGAAACCTTGCGCGAGTTCCTCGCCGATAAAGTGCCGAAGTGGTGGGTGCCGGAGCAATTCGAGCTGATTGAGGAGATTCCGCGAACCAGCACTGGAAAGCTCAATAAGAAGGAACTTCGAGCCCGTGTCTCAGAAGAGGCCGCCATCATCGAGGGAGAGAAATGAACATGCGCGATGCGGTCATCGTAGACGCGGTGAGAACCGCATCGGGCAAGGGAAAACAAGGTGGGGCGCTATCTGGTGTGCATCCCGTCGACATGCTGGCGACCGTCATCTCCGCACTCGTTGAGCGAACTGGAATCGACGCATCGACCATCGATGACGTCATTGCTGGGTGCGTGAGCCAGATCGGTGACCAGTCCCTAAACATCGCTCGTAGTGCCGCGCTTGCCGCCGGCCTTCCGATACACGTGCCCGGCACGACGGTGGATCGACAGTGTGGGTCCAGTCAGCAAGCCGCGCACTTCGCTGCTCAGGGCGTCATGGCTGGTGCCTATGACGTAGCCATCGCGTGTGGCGTCGAGTCGATGAGCCGGATCCCGATGTATTCGAACACGCAGGGCGGCGATCCGCATGGGCCGCTGGCATCGAGGTTCACCAGCCTGCCCCCTCAGGGAATTGGCGCCGAGCTCATTGCTTCGCGATGGGGTTTCAGCCGGAGTGACCTGGACGCGTTCGCGGCCCGCTCTCACGAGCGAGCTGCTCATGCGACGGTGAAGTGTCAGTTCGCTCGTGAGATTGTTCCTGTGGAGGTCTCGGACGGAGAGGTCCATGTCCGCGACGAAACGGTACGGGCATCGACCACGGTCGATGGACTCGCCGGGCTCTCACCAGCGTTCCAGAGCGTAGATTTCTCTGCGCGTTATCCAGAGATCGATTGGAGTGTCACGGCAGGGAACGCGTCTCCGCTGACTGACGGTGCTTCCGCGGTCCTGATTATGTCGGCAGAGCGCGCTGAGAGTCTTGGGCTACGGGCGCGCGCCCGCTTCCACGCCTTCGCCGTGCGGGGCTCCGATCCGGAGATCATGCTGACTGGACCTATCGAAGCGACGAGGCATGTTCTCGAGCGCACGGGTATGCGGATCAGTGACTTCGATACGTATGAAGTCAATGAAGCATTCGCGTCGGTTCCCCTGGCGTGGGCCGCTGAGTTCGATGCCGATCCCGACAAGCTCAATCCGCGTGGTGGGGCGATCGCGCTGGGACATCCGCTCGGCGCCTCGGGTACCCGGATTCTGACGACGATGCTGCATCACCTTGAGGACACCGGCGGTCGTTTCGGCCTGCAGGCCGTATGTGAGGCCGGTGGCCTCGCCAACGTCACCATCCTGGAGCGTCTCTCGCACGGATGACGTAACTGGAGAATATGCTGCGGTCCGTCCGCTGAACCATCGAGAAGGAGTGTCGAATGGCATTTGAAGGCAAGGTAGCGATTGTCACCGGTGGTGGTTCCGGCATCGGTAAGGAGACATCGAATGAGCTCGGACTACTCGGAGTAAATGTGGTCGTCGCCGACATCGACTTTGATGCTGCGCAAAGTGTGGTCGAGGGTATCCGGGCCGTCGGCGGTGAAGCGAAAGCGGTCCAGGGCAACACTGCAGTGGCTGACGACAGTAGGAAGGTTGTCGACTTTGCCCTCGAGGCATACGGCACACTGAACTATGCGGTGAACAACGCAGGTGTCGGCAGCAGAACCGCATCGACGGGCGAGATGGACCTGGATGACTGGGACAGGGTCGTGGAGGTTAACCTTAACGGCGTCGCCTACGGCATGCGCTATCAGATTCCCGCGATTGTCGCAGCAGGAGCGGGGGCGATCGTCAACCTCTCCTCGGTGCATGGGGCCGTCGCAAACCCCGGCAAACCAGCGTATGTGGCCACGAAGCACGCGGTGGTCGGCCTTACCAAGAACGCGGCCGCTGAGTATGGTTCCGCGGGCCTACGCGTCAACGCGGTGGGGCCCGGATACATCGATACTCCATTGCTTGCGGCCGCGACGCCGTCGGCACGCGAACATCTGGCCAGCAAGCATCCTCTCGGACGCTTCGGCACGGCAACGGAAGTCGCAAAGCTCATTCGCTTCCTCCTCTCCGACGATGCCTCGTTCATCACGGGCGGCCATTACCTAGTCGACGGTGGATACACGGTGCTCTGACTCAACGAGGCGACGGGACTATCTGATTTCTGGACGAGCGACTGAGCAAACTCTGTTAGCGGTTCGCGACTTGTGGCACCTCCTATTTGCACCTCATGGTGGTGTTGGAGTGTCGACAGAGGCTCCCGGCGAGGCGGACCTTGAACACGCCGCGGAGCGTGCAGCCGATTCTCGCTTTGCCTCCTCGCCTCCAGGGGTAGGCGCTAGGGCGTGTCTCCATGCTGGACGAGTGACACGCGCTGAATCCCTGACCGATTAGCAGTGGGCGCTGATCGAGCCGCTGATGTCGAAGGTGCCTGGAGCCGCCCGGCCCTTCCGGGATCACCGGATGGTGGTGGAAGGCATCATCTACCGGTACCCGGCCGGGATCGCCTGGCGGGGCCTACCGGCGTGTTTCGGGCCCTGGCAGACCGCTTGGAAACGCCACCGCCGGTTTCAGCCAGGATGGGACCTGGGATGCGATCCTGACCGCGCCGCTGGGCCGGGCCGACAACCAGGGCCTGATCGACTGGGAAATCTCAGTGGACTCCACGATCAACCGAGCCAACCAGCACGCCCCGAACCTTCCGCGCAACACAGGGGACCTAGCGAACTACAGGAAACTGTTCCAGGAGCCGCCTGACCATGCCATCGGCCGGTCCCGCGGCTGGCTGAGCACGAAGATCCACCACCTGCGTGACGGGAACATGCGCCCGCTGGTGATGCTGCTCGGTCCCGGCCAGGGCGGGGACGCCCGATGTTCGAGCACGTGTTGGCCGCCCTGAAAGTCCCACGCACCGGGAGGGGACGTCCCCGGACCACGCCGGTGCGAGCCCTGGCCGACAAGCCCTACTCATCGAAGGCCATCCGGGCGCTGCTGCGCCGGCGCGGCGTGCAGGCGGTGATCACGGACGGGCCGACCAGGCCACCAACCGTGCCTGCCGCGGAACCTAGGGCGGCCGGCCCGTCGGTCACGACGCCGAGGCCTACAAGCGGAGCAACGTTGTAGAGTGCTCCTTCAACGTGTTCAAGCAGTAACGGGCCATCTAATGCTGTTGAAGCCCTCTATGCTCACCCTTCTGCTCTGCATCTACCGGCCTCCGCCATGCTGGCGCAACTATCTCCCGCGGCTTGGACGGGTAGTGGCGCGGCCCTGCGTGCCACTAACACCCGGCTCAGAACGCTTGGAGCCACGCCCTAGGTCACTTGTTCACAACGTGCCCAAGGACTGCACCTAAGCGATCCGCTCAAAGATCGCGGCCAGTCCCTGGCCGCCGCCGATGCACATGGTCTCCAGCCCGTACCGACCCTCGCGGCGGTGCAGCTCGCGCGCCAGCGTACCGAGCATCCTGACGCCTGTAGCGCCGACCGGGTGACCCAACGAGATCCCCGAACCGTGCGGGTTGGTGCGCTCCTGATCTTCATCGGTGAAGTTCCACTCCCGCATAACGGCGAGTGCCTGAGACGCGAAGGCTTCATTCAGCTCGATCACGTCCATGTCGGCGAGTCCGAGTCCCATCCGGTCGAGAGCCGCTTGGGTCGCCGGCACCGGCCCGATGCCCATCACATGGGGCGGGACGCCTGCGACAGCCCAGCTGACCATGCGCACCAGCGGGCGGAGACCGAGCTTTTCAGCGCGCTCCATCGTGGTCACCAAGCACATCGATGCCGCATCGTTCTGTCCTGAAGCGTTGCCCGCGGTCACGGTCGATTCGGGGTCCTTGTCGAACAGGATCGGCTTCAACGTGGCGAGCGACTCCACCGTCGTGCCAGCCCGTGGGTGCTCGTCCGTGTCGATAACCACCTCACCCTTACGGGTGCGCACCGTGACCGGAATGATCTCCTCGGACAAGACTCCGGAACGCTGGGCGGCGACGGCGCGCTCGTGTGAGCTCACCGCCAGTCGGTCCTGCTCCTCCCGGGTGATGGAGTACTCCCGCCGCAGGTTTTCGGCGGTCTCCAGGACCCCGTCCGACATCGGGTACAGGCGGCCACCGGCAGTTTCGCGAGCACGAACGAGCCCGTCGTGCATGGTCACGCCCGTGCGCGCTCCCCCCCAGCGCATGTCAGTGGAGTAGAACGATGCGTTGCTCATGCTTTCCGTTCCGCCCGCCACTACCACGCTGTTGGCACCAGTCTGGACCTGCATGATGGCGTTGATGACGGCTTGCAGACCCGATCCGCAGCGACGATCGACGTGTTGACCCGCCACGCTGAACGGAAGTCCCGCATCAAGTGCGACGATCCGCCCAATGGCTGGCGCTTCACTGTTCGCATTGGCGTGCCCGAGGATGACGTCGTTGATTTCGGCGGGGTCGATACCGGTGCGATCGATTAGCCCTTGGAGTGCCGCGACGCCGAGTTCGGGGGCGGTCACGTCCTTGAACATGCCGCCGTAGCGTCCGATGGGCGTACGAACGGGCTCGCAGATGACAACGTCTGGGACGTTTTGCATGGTAGTTCCTTTCAGATGAGATCAAGCCGAGGCGGTTTGGGTTGAGAGCGTGACTAGGTCAACGCCCTCTCGCCGCAAGACTGCGTCTCGGTGATCAGCAGTGGTGGTGAGTGAGATGTGGGCTTCTTCCCCACAGAACAGCGGGCTCATGTTCCGGTGCTGCAGCTGGCGTGGCGTCGTGCCGGGGCCCTCGAGGCGCAGCGCTTCGGCCAGCAGCAGTGTGGAGAACGGACCGTGCACGACGAGTCCGGGATAGCCTTCAGTCCCGGTCGCGTAAGGCCAGTCGTAGTGAATGCGGTGTGGATTTGCCGTCACTGCGCTGAATCGCATGAGCAGGGTGGGATCAGTGACGACACCCCATCCGTGAGCGGTTCTGCGCAGCGGCGGCCCCACGGGCGCGGTAACCGTGTCAGGCACGGAACCGCGGTGCTGAGGAGTGCGTGACCCAGGTTCGATGAATACGAGGTTCTGCTTCTCCTCGAGACAGATGCTGTTGTCGGCACCCCGGAAGATGTGGCTGACGCGCACCAGCGTGAAGTCCCCGTTACGACCGCGCTTGGCGGAGATGGAGTCGACGGTCGCCTCGTGCGTCAGCACTTCGCCCACGCGGACTGGACGGGTGATTGTGACTGAGCCACCCGCGAACATGCGCCGAGATCCCTGCATCAACGGGAGCAGTCCGCCACGACGAGGATGCCCGTCCGTATCGAGCTCGGACGAACGCGGCCACGACGGCAGTGCGACCCAGTGCCAAAGCGGTGGGAGCTCATCGCCTGCGCGGGGGATCGGCGCACCGGAATCGAGCAGGGATGCAAAGGCGCGGACCCGGCCAGGGTCCACGAGTTCCTCGGTCCGCGCTGTACGAGGCTTCCAGCCCGCGTCCGCTCCCAAGGTCGAGTCAGGGCTCACTGGTACCGATCCTTCGATACACCGACGATACCCGCACCGAGCAGTCGTGCATCGAGCACAACTATGTCGGCGGGATTGGGGATTAGGGCACGCATGGTCCCGACCATGCGTCGGGACCTACGCCCGAAACCAATACGACTTCTGACTATCACTGGGTCCTCATAACACATCACTGCCAATGCATAGTTTGGGTTTCAAACGATCCGTCGTCTTAGGCTGTTACATGAATCGGCCGCCCGAAATCTCTGCGACCGTACCTGTCATGTAAGACGACAGGTCCGATGCGTAGAACAGGGCGACGGAGGCCACCTCCGCTGGGTCTCCCGCACGTCCCATCGGGATTTCGGCCATCTTCTGGTCCCATGCACTCCGAGGCATTGCCTCGGTCATTGGAGAGCGAATCAGACCCGGCTGAAGCACGTTGACACGGACACCGTGGTGGGCCACCTCTTTGGCAGCAGCCTTCGAGAGGCCGATGATTCCTGCCTTAGCTGCCGAGTAGTTCGTTTGACCGACCATGCCGACCTTGCCGGATATCGAGGAGATGTTGATGATGGACCCGGATCCTGCTTCCCTCATCCGCGCAGCAGCCGACCGGGTACCGTTCCAGCACCCCTTGAGGTGTACGGCGATCACTTGGTCGAACTGCTCCTCAGTCATGGTGCGCATCGTGGCGTCCCGCGTGATCCCGGCATTGTTGACCACGATGTCGAGCGAGCCGAACGTGGTCACCGCGAAGTCCAGCGCGGCGTCGATACGGGAGGCATCGACCACATCGCACGAGATACCCGCGGCGCGCTCCGATCCGCCGAGCTTGGATGCGGCCTCTTCAGCAGCGTGTCCGTCCAAATCAGCAAGCACCACGCGGGCGCCTGCGTTCATGAAGGACTCGGCTATCGCCAGCCCGATTCCTTGAGCGCCGCCGGTGATGACGGCTGTCTTACCTTCCAGCAGGTCCATCAGGTAGTTTCCCTTCTCGCCGTACGTCTTTCGTGTACCGAACCACCGTCCGTGCAGTGATCGAATTCCGCTGGATCTCACGAGCCTTCGCCGAAGTCGGGCGTTGCGCCGCAGTAATGACGCTTAACGTCATACTCGCGTGAGATCCGTAACCGCCATGCACGCGGATCGCATCCAGAGCCCGCTTTCAAATATGCCCGCCCCAAGACTCTCGATGCTGCGCAAAGGCAAGGTTCAGATCTTGGGCGCTACGATCACCCCGTCGCTCGGCTCGGGTGACCGAGCCCCAGGTCTTGCGAGTGTTGAGCCACGTCATTGGCCACCTCCGGCTGGATTCGACGTGCCCGGTTGAGTGACCGGGACACGCGCTGCGAGTATTCGGGCGGCGCGATCGACCACCGGTCGATCTACCATCTGACCGTCGACCAACAACACTCCTACAGCGGCGGTCGCGGTGGCCTCCATGATCCGTCGCGCCCAGGCCAGCTCCTGCTCGGTAGGCGCGAAGACGGTTGCTGCGGGCATCACCTGTGCAGGATGGACACATAACTTCCCGGTGAAGCCGAGGGCTGCCGCCCGTCGCACGTCGGCGATCAGTTTGTTCGTGTCCCGAACATCACCGGTGACGCCATCCACCGGACCATTGAGCTTGGCTGCCGCAGACGCAAGGACCAACCCTGCGCGCGCGGCAGCCATGGCGCTCTCGTCTTCGGGGTCGACGCCAAGTTCCGCCGCTAGGTCGAACGTTCCCAGAGCTAGTCGCTCGACGCCCGGCACTTCTGCAATCTGAGCGGCTTGTAGGACGCCACGAGCGGTCTCGATCAACGCAACAACTTCGGTGCTGGGCCGGCGCGCAGCGATGGCCCCAATGCGTTCTGGGTCCTCACTC
Organism: Arthrobacter sp. Dra40; assembly: GCF_059091905.1. Classification (NCBI taxonomy): domain Bacteria; kingdom Bacillati; phylum Actinomycetota; class Actinomycetes; order Micrococcales; family Micrococcaceae; genus Arthrobacter; species Arthrobacter sp. Dra40. The sequence goes on along the minus strand of NZ_JBNHHB010000006.1, from coordinate 116,648 downwards.
TTGGGCACCATGAGGATGACTGGTAAGTCTATGAGTGCAGCGACGTCCGCCTCGTGCCAAGGAGTTCCAAGGGCGTTGATGCGGACGGCGGACGAACCGTTGGTCGAGGACAGCCAGCGGACGACGTGTCGGCGCGCTTGCTCCTTGTCGCGTGTCGCTACCGCATCCTCGAGGTCCAAGACCACGACGTCTGCACCGGCGGCTGCTCCTTTGGAAAAGCGGTCGGGACGATCGCCGGGCACGAACAGAAATGTTTGGGCATGGGCTGCCGTCGTCATGTTAGGTGGTCCTCGGGGCGGCGGGAACAACGGTGGTAGACACGACTCCGCGCTCGAACAAATCGTCGATCCTGGCTGAATCGAGGTCGAGATATTCGCGCAGCACCTCGCGCGTGTGCTCGCCGACTCGCGGAGCAGGGGCCGGCGCACCACGTTCCCGGTCGATGGAAACCGGCGAGCCAGGAGCGACGACCGCGCCGATCCCCGGTTGCTCGACCGTGGCGAACATCGGATGGCTTCGCAGCATCGCACCATCATCCGCCACCATCTCGTCGAATGACTTGTACGCCGACCATAGGATCCGGGTCGACGCCAAGGTGCTCTTCACTTCGCTGGCGGTGTGCCGGCCGAACCACTCGGAGACGAGGCCTGCGAGCACTTCACGGTGACGAAACCGGTCACCCTCGTCCCAGAAGTCAGCCTTCAGAGCCTCCCCCAATCCATCGAAGACAGCGCCGAGGCCCATGACCTTTCGAAGATCCGACCACTGCCGGGAAGTCAACGTCACCAGCATGAACCGCGCGCCGTCCTTGGACGTGAAATCCCTCCCGAACCCGCCGTAGATATAGTTGCCGTCTGCGCGCCGCCCAGCACCAGGATTGAGCATCGCATCGGCGAGATAGCCGAGGTGCCCGGCTGCGGACAGCCCCACGTCCTCGAGTGCGACACGCACCTCACTACCCATGCCGGAGTGTGACCGTCGCCGTTCTGCCGCCATGAGTCCGATGGCGAGGTAGAGTCCGGCTGCGAGGTCCCACGCCGGAAGCGGGTTGTTGATGGGACTGCCATGCTCGGCCGGACCGGTAACCAGTGAGAACCCGGTCGCTGCTTGGACCGTGTAGTCGACAGCCGTCCCGCCGTCCGTGGTACCCGTCAGCAGCACTGAGATCATGTCGGGGCGCCTCTGCGACAGCGCCGCATGTGTCAGTTCGGGCCAGCGCTCGGTGTTGATGAGGAGGATGCCTGCGTCAGCCGCGAGATCTGCGACGAGACTCCGTCCCTCCACCGAGCCGAAATCGATCTCGATCGCCTGCTTCCCCGGATTAAGCCCATTCCAGTAGAGGCTGACGCCGTCCTGGGTGACCGGCCACCGCGAGCGGTCCGGACCCCCGCCCAGCGGTTCGACCCGAATCACGTCGGCGCCGAGCTGCTGGAGCGTCAACCCGCACAAGGGCGAAGCCACGAAGCTTGATACCTCTATCACGCGTAACCCAGCCAAGGGGCCGCTGCTCGGGTTCCTGAAGTTCATCGCAGGTACAGCCGCACGGTGTCGATCTCATCGCGCAGCAGTCGCACATCCTCGACCGTCGGCCGCTCGGTTTCGCGCACGTCGGGCGCAACTGCTATGTCCCAGCCCGTCGATGACTTGACCTCTTGGAGAGACACTCCAGGATGGATTTCGCTCACTTCGAGCTCGCCAAACTTGTCCACCCGACGAAGCACCGCCAGCGGCGTAATGACCGTGGAGACGCCGAAGCCGGGCGGCACCATGCGCGGATCCTCCTCTCGTGCCCGCACCGGACTCGGCGAAGTGCAGAAGTCGAGCACCTCCGGAAACGCACTCGGATCGTGGCGACGAAGCACCACGATGCATTCGCCGGCATTCGGCACGATGTCGGCCGCACCACCCGACCCGGGAAGCCGAACCGACGGCCTCCGCCAGTCTCCGATGAAGCTGGTGTTGAGGCTGCCCCAGCGGTCTACCTGGGCTGCTCCCAGAAACCCCACGTCGACGTTGCCGCCCTGGAGCACGGAACCAAAGAGGACAGACATGCTCACTACCGATTCAGCGCCCGTGACCAGGACGGAATCGGCGATCCCTTCGGCAAGTGCCGTGGGGTGGGCGCCACAGACTCCGGATTCGTAGACCTGTTCGACATCCGGATTGACGGTTCGCATCGCGAGGTCGATCGCCAGGGTCGGCAGCCCTACGCCGGCAAACACGCGCCGCTTCCCGACGAGTTGCCTGGCGGCCACGGTTGCCAAAAACTCCGTGCTTGACGTCGAGACATCGGCATAGGCACTTGCCGGGGTCCTCGCCAACGTGCCTTGCCCTGTCATGAGGAGCTCCTCTCAGAGTCGTGGAAAGCCAGATCCGACCACCGCGGGTCTCCGATCTTGGCGAGGTAAGCTGCCCGGTCGGGGACCTCGTGCACAAAGTCGATGAGCCATTTGCTCAACGCCTCGCGATCCTTGCTGATGGGTGTCCACTCCCGGTAGAAGGCGTTGTCGCGACGGTAGTGACCTTGCGCGTACGAAGGATGGGCCCCGCCAGGCACCTTGACGACGGCATCCACGGCATGGGCCGGCAGCAGCGTGAGATTGGGCGTCGCCCGGATGATGTCGTCCTCTACGATTTCCTCAACCGTCACGATCACCCGCTTAGCTGCGAATGCTGCTTCTTGATTCGCACCCACGATGCCCCACATCTGCACATTTCCTGCCCGGTCGGCGCGCTGCGCGTGGATGATCGTAACGTCGGGCTTCAATGCGGGAACGACATAGACGTCCGGTCCGCCGTACGGGTCTGCGACCTTGCGGATCTGCGGAGTCAGCTTTGGTAGGTCGCTGCCGGCATACGACTTCAGCGGGAAGAATGGAAGGTTGGCTGCCCCCGCTTGATAACGGCACACCATGCCGTAGTGGCTGTACTCCTCCACATCGAGCGGCGCTGGATCTTCCGACTCAATTCGTCGGCGAATCTCGTGAAGTGACCCGGCCGATCCACTCGCAAAGAACGAAGCCACGAGTCGTCGAACGCACCCAGCTGCTATCAGCTGCTCGTACACCAGATCCGGTGTCATACGGCAGACAGTGAGATCACGACGACCTTGCCGGATGATCTCGTGAGCGGCAGCGAAGGGGATCAGGTGGCCCATCCCCTCGAGCGCCAGGGTCATTCCGTCCTGGATGTACGTGGCAACGGCCGTCGAGAGGTCTACGACCTTGGTAGACGCGGCCATCGACGTGCTCATATGTCGGCTCCTGGGGTGTACGAGGTGTTGATCCTAAGTCTTCATCATGGGTTCAGCGCGCTGGATAATCCAATACTTCTTCAGGCAGGGATTGTTGCACGAATCAGCATAAATGCGCCCCGTTTAGGCGGGTATTCATCTAAGGTACGGTCAGGGACCGGCCCAACGACCAGGTTCGCTGACGCTCGGTTCGCCGACTGCAAACACCAACGCAGCTGCGCTCTGCCTGTCCGGCGGCCGTCGCCCCACAGCAGTCGAATGCCCCCGGCCACGCGGAATCGCTGCTAGGGCGTGTCTCCCTTATGCGCGTAGCCAGGTGAGGATGGCACATAGCGTGACGGCGGCGCGGTAGGTGATGGCGAGCTTGTCGTAGCGGGTGGCCAGTCCTCGCCACTGTTTGGCCGGGGCGAAGGAAGCGTTCGACCACGTTGCGCCCCCGGTAGGCCCCTTTGTTCAGGCGTGGCGGGCGGCCGCCGCGGCTCCCGCTGCCTTGGCGGGTGGCGATCTGATCGCGCTTCTCTGGGATCACAGCCCGGATCCGGCGGCGGCGTAGTTCGGCGAGGATCACGCCGTGGCGTAGGCCCGGTCGGCGGCCACCGCCTCCGGGCGGGAACGGGCCCGCCCACCCCCCGGGCGGAACGGAGATCCCGGCCAGCACCTGAGCGAGCATCGCCCAGTCGTGCGCGGCCGCCGGTGACGACCGCGGCCAGCGGTCGGTCCCGCCCGTCGACCACCTGGTGGATCTTGGTGGTCAGCCCGCCGCGGGAGCGGCCGATGCCGTGACGGGGCGGCTCAACCCCGGTCAGCGGCAGTTTCTTGTAATTCGACCCGGCCCCCTGTGTCCTGGTCGGGGCGGGTGGTGTTCGCAGCGTGCTGGTGGGCACGGGGGATCGTCGCATCGACCGAGACGGACCAGTCGATCTGTCCGGCCGCGTCGGCCTCGGCCAGCACCCGGGTCAGGACCCGGTCCCAGGTGCCGTCCGCGGCGTAGCGGCGGTGCCGCTTCCAAGCCGTCTGCCAGGGCCCGAACTGCTCCGGGGGCAGGTCCCGCCACGGGATCCCGGTCCGGCACCGGATAGGCGACGCCCTCGACCACCCGGCGGTGATCGCAGAAAGGGATGGCCCGCCGGTCCTGATTCGAGGGCAGTAGCGGCTCGATCGGCTCCCACTGCTCATCCGTGAGCACCTGATACCGCGACTCTTTCGACGTGACCCGACCAGAGTGCCGCGAGCCTCACCGGGAGACACCCCCTAGTCGTTGCTCTTTCCGTGCGGCACCCAAGGTGTGGGTAGAGCCTCTTCGGAGGCGCGCAGCACGGCCATCAAAGCGGGATTCTGGTCACCTTCGCGCCAGACGAGCCGCTGGTAGGTCGCCCGATCTCCCTCTTTCAACGCGATCACCGATATGTCTGTTTGAACGACGCCGGCGACCGCAGTGTCATGGGTGATGGTGACCCCCACTCCGGCTGCCACCATCGCGAGAACTGTGTGGGTGTCGGGGCCTGTTTGCACAATCTGCGGTGAGTAGCCGGCGGCCTTGACCATCTGCATCATCGCCTCCCGGGCGCTCGAGCCCGGATTCGCAGGGAGCACTACAAATGGCTCGCCCTCGAAGTCTACTATCGACACCCGCTTGCGCCCGGCGAGGCGGTGCGACACCGGCACCACAGCCACGTAGTGCTCCACGGCGATCAGCCGGTCGTTCACCCCTTCCGGGCGTGTCTGCCAGCGAGAGAACACGAGGTCCAGGTCGCCGCCCAAAAGCGAGCGTATCCCTTCATGATGATACGTCGTATTGCGCAAGGAGAGCTCGATGCCCGGGTGGAGCTCTCGGACCAACCGCCCAAGCCTCGCTACCAACGGCTGTGATGAGGGACCAGCGAAACCGACCCGGACCAGCCCCGTCTCACCCCGCCCTGCCGACCGCACCGCACGTCGCGCGGCTCGAACACCTTCGAGCACGTCCGTCGCCGGGCGTACGAGTGCATCCCCTGCAGTGGTCAACCGCACGCTCCGAGTCGTGCGGTCGAACAAGGTCGACCCAAGCTCACGCTCAAGCTGCTTGATCATCCGGCTCAAGGGCGGCTGAGCCATGTGGAGACGATCAGCGGCTCTGCCGAAATGCAGCTCGTCCGCGACAGCGAGAAAGGCCTCGAGATGATGCAGTTCCATCGCTCGATTATTGCGCAGAACTGCAACAATCTAAAGTGATTGCATCGCAGGCGAGTATGGTTCATTTGGGACAATCTACGTACGCACCACTAGAACTCCTCGAGGATGTACGCCCCGGTCAGCGCAGCCTGGCCACCAATGTTGTACGTGGACTCCACGACCTCGAAGACCGGGAGAATCGACCAGTCGTCACCCGGATCACCGCCAACCAGCTCAAGCACGGCGTCTCCGCTCCAGAACGTCATGGCTCCCGGATCTGCGGGCTCACCGCGTCCCCCCAGCAGAACGTTCGGCTTCGTCGCTTCCTCCCACGGCGGCCGACGGGCGATTGACGTCGAAGCTGTGAAGGGCTTCACTGGGGGGTCGATTCGTCGCTCCATGCTGAACGAGAGCCGGACGAAGTCCCGGCCGTGTCGACCTGCCACGATGTTCAGGACATCGCCAGACCACTCCATGCTTGCATCACCGGTCTGAAGAGGGTGTCCCCACATCTCACGCCCTGCTGCCGTACCGGAGAAGGTCGTCTTCATTCCAGTCAGCCGGTGCAACACGGGCTCTCCACGATATTGAGCGATCATCCCGAGGTAGACGCCCGTGTACGGACCGAACGTGCTTCGTGCGTGGTGCACGGCATATACCGTTGCCAGCGCAGGCCCGTCCGGCATCTCCATCATCGGAGGCAGCAGTGACGCAAGCACGTCGTGATCGGTCCGAAACACGACGAAGACCTCTTCGCCCTTGTCATAGTGCCACGGTAGATCGTGGTAGGCCCGTCCAATTTGCTTGTGCTTTTCCACTTCGTAACTCGCTCCTTCACTCAGACAGTCGCCTACCCCGGGACGAACCCACGTCAGGTTCGAAGGCTCATCTGCCCCAGATCTGCACGCGCAGCGTCAGGAGCCTCGTCAACACTTTCCAAGTCCGGCGCCAGATCATCGAAGATGATCCCGCGATAACCATCCTCTGCAATTTCGCGGGCCTTCCGCCTGTACTCAGGAGCCGGCCCCGGGTATAGCAGGAAGTGACGGGGCTTCCCAGGAATGTTGGATCCCAGGTACCAAGCATTTTCCGATGAGATCGTAGCGCGATGATCTCCCTCACTCGCGGCCGTGTTGATGTGATCGGTCCACGCGTCCGCCGCCTCCTCGGTCGCCTCGAAGTACCGGGCGCCCTGCTCCTCGGCGTAGGAGAGCAAATCGTTGATCCACCGGACCTGCGCCTCTGTGGAAGGCGGCACGTTCCCCGAGACCACGTGGACGCTTCCGGGCATCAGCAGGTTGGGGAACCCTGGCACGAGCATGCCGAGCAACGTGCGCGGCATCTCGCTCCACGCGTCAGCCAAAGAGACCCCGTTGCGCCCGCGGATGTTCATCCCGAGTGGCGACCCCGTACCCGCGTCGAATCCGGTGGCGAAGACGATGATGTCGAACTCAAGGAGATCGCCAGACCCTGTCTGCACTCCCTTCTCGGTGTAGGTGATGATCGGGTCAGCGCGCAGGTCGTGCAGGCTTACGTGGTCGAGGTTGAACGCCTCGTAGAAACCATCCTCGTAGGGCGGCCGCTTGCCGCCATATCCGTGATCCTTCGGTAGAAGGAGATCTGCCACCGCCGGATCGTGGACGATGGACCTGACCTTCTCACTGATAAAGGCGGTCCAGAGAGCATTGGCCCGCGGGTCAATCTCAGTGCCCTTGAAGTTGTCCGAGACCTTGCGAAGGCCCGGCGAGTTCCACAGTTCCTCGTACTTCTTGAGGCGCTCTTCCTCACTGACCTCGAAGGCGGTCCTCGGGTCAGGATCGTGGGGAAGGCCCATGCCATCCTTCATCATCTTCGCGTAGATCTCTGAATAGCTCGCCTTTATCTCGGCCATCTCCTCAGTGGAGATCGGCCGGTTGTTGAGCGGCGTCGACCAGTTCGCGGTGCGCTGGAAGACGGTCAGCGACTCGACGTCGTCAGTCAGGAGAGGTACGATCTGGACTCCGCTGGAGCCCGTGCCCACCACAGCGACCTTCTTGCCCTTGAAGTCCACGGGAGTCTGCGGCCACCTGCCGGTGTGGTAGACCTCGCCCCGGAATAACCCGCGGTTCGGGATGTCGGGAATGAACGGCGTCGAAAGATTTCCGGTCGCCGCTACGAGGTACTTCGTGTGGACTATCTTGCCGGTGCTCATGGTGACCACCCACACCGCTTGGTCTTCATCGAACACGGCGCTGACGACTCGCGAGCTGAAGTTGATCAGTTTGCGCAGGTCGAACCTATCGATTACATGGTTCATGTAATTCTCAATGTCGGGCTGTGCGGCGAACATCTCCGGCCAGTCCCAGTCTTTTAATAACTGCTCGTCGAAGAAGTAGCCGTAGGAGTAGCTTTCCGAGTCGAATCGTGCGCCTGGGTACCGGTTCCAAAACCACACGCCGCCCACGCCCGGTGCCTCTTCGTACATCTCGACGGCAAGGCCCAGCTTGGTGAGCCAGTAGAGTTGGTGGATGCCCGTGATTCCAGCGCCCACGACGACCGCGTCCAGCACCTTTGGCGGGGTTTTCAATTGATCTACGTTTGACATTGAGTACGTCCCTTCTGCTTCCGTAATTGCCGATCGCGTCGGTCCGTGACTTCCTCGATCCAGCCTCCCGCGTCCGCTTCTCGTTGAGTGCACCGCAGTCAAGGCCTGCCAGTTTAAGCCGGCGGCAGTAGCCTAGGTGGTTATCGAGCGCTAAGTCAATAGTCTATTTCGCAGCCGGTTGCGGGTCCGGGTCGGGGCCAGGTGCCAGGTGCCAGGTGCCAGTCGATCGTGGCCCGGCTCATCGCCAGCAACTCGGTGCGCACTTCTGCAGAATTCCGGTCCTGACCTGGCAGCAGCTCACCATGGGCCTCCAACGCCTCGATCAGGTCGGCCATCATCGCGGCCAGGTACTGGCCGCAGGCCCTGCCCCTGATGGACCGGCACGGTCGCCCGGGGCCCGGCCCGGTGGCTGGTTTACGCGGCGGCACAACTGCTGGCGTGCGTGGTCCCGGTTCCAACCGGTGACGGACACGACCATGTCCAGGATCAGGCCCTCCTCCTTCTTCGAGGCCTGATGGTAGGCCTGCGCGCACTTCCTGGTGACCTCAACCCGGGTGGCCAACGAAACGCCCCTGTCCGACATACCCATCGTCGCCGGACCCACACCGGAAGATCCCAGTTTCTCGTTTCGCGAAGACTTTTACCTGAGGCACGACCTCCGCTACGTGGGGACTTCAAATGAGTCTTGTCGAGGCGTTGACCTAGCGCTCGATAAGCCCTAGTGTGTGTGTCTGGTGCCACACAGCGACGAGGCAGTAGGCGCCGCGCAAAATCAACGACGACACAGCGACTGACAGGGGAACCATGTCTCACGACTCTGCCAACCGGCCCCCGTGCCCCCCAGGCTTAGCGCGCGAACCATCGGTAGCCAGGTCTTCCCATAACACTGACCGCGTGGCATGGGTGGGAGCCGTAGCCAGGACATGTGTTGCGGGATTGAACCCTTGGGAGGGGGCGTGACATCCGTGAAGGCGACCAGTACGCCCGCCGCCCTCGCCCCAGCCCTCGAGGTTCGCGGGGTCAGCAAGACATTCGGTGCTAACCGGGCTCTGATCGATGTGGACCTTGAGGTCCGGTCCGGTGAGATCCATGCGCTGGTGGGTCAGAACGGAAGCGGGAAGTCGACGATCGTCAAGATCCTTGGGGGCTATCACGCTCCCGATGCGGGTAGCGCCTCGGTTGGCGGCCAGCCGTTCACGCTTGGGTCGGCGATTAATGCTGGTCAAGCCGGGCTGCGCTTCGTCCACCAAGATCTGGGGCTGATCGAGGATCTGACAGTGGCCGACAATTTCCACCTCGACTCGGCAAAGGGCGGCTGGGCGCGGAGCCTATCCAGGACTGCCGAAAGAAAGGTCACGGGCGAGGCGCTGAGCAACTTCGGGTATGACATCGATCCGAGTCGCACGGTCGCCAGCCTCACCGCCGCCGAGCGAACGGCGGTAGCGATAGTCCGAGCGATCTCCGGCGACGGCGGCAGTCCTCACCTCCTCATCCTCGACGAGCCGACTGCATCATTGCCTAACGCGGATGCCGAGATCATGTTCGGCGCACTGAGAAGGCTGGCGGCCCGAGGCAGGTCGATCCTCTTCATCTCCCACCACTTCGACGAGATTCTGAATATCGCCGACCGCGTCACGATCCTCCGCGACGGTCGCAATGTGGCGACCTGTGATGTCGCTGGCCTTGAGAGCGCGGAACTCGCACGCCTCATGCTCGGCCGCAATCTCGTCGCAGGAATAACTGACGGTCACGAGTCCGCACGATCGCGAATGTCGGACGCGTCGGTGACGCTTGCAGTTACTGGTCTGCGGACGGGGAGCATACGCGGGATCGACTTCACGGTGCGCCGGGGTGAGATCTTGGGGTTTGCCGGGCTGACCGGGTCGGGCCGAGAAGAAGTGGCGCCGGCGCTGGCCGGTCAGATTGACAGACTCGGCGCGGTCGAGGTCAACGGGAGGACAATCGCGCCCGGGAAGGCGCGCGCCGCGATCAGTGCGGGAGTGCAATATCTCCCTTCCGAGCGGCGACGAGATGGTCTCTTCCTGGAAGCCACCATTCGAGAAAACATCCTCATCTCGGACCTCGACTCAGTGAGCCGGTTCAAACGACTGCAGCGCCGTCTTGAGCGTGCCGAGGCAGGCCGATGGGTTGAAGCTCTGGACGTGCGTCCTGCTGATATCGAGAAGAAGGTTAGCGAGCTCTCTGGCGGAAACCAGCAGAAGGTGGTCCTGGGGCGGCTGCTGCGGATGAACCCCACCCTTCTGGTCCTGGACGAACCTACTCAAGGGGTGGATCTCGGTGCCAAGTTGGCGATTCATGAGTTGATCGAGAAGGCTGCAGCGGATGGCGTCGCGGTGGTCCTGTGTACGTCCGACGAGGTTGAGCTGGCCAATCTGGCGCACCGCGTGATGGTGATGCGGAAGGGCGGGATTGGCACGGTGCTCGAAGGTGGGGCCATCAGTAGGGAACGCCTTGAGGAAGAACAATTGTCAGTGCCGACGATCGGCAAGCGAAACTCGTCCGGATGGGATAGGTCCGCATGAAAATGAGGAAGTCCATGTTACTGCAAGCCTTGAGCCCCCGGCGCGTGAGCGTGCTCTACCTCCTGGCGGCAATCATCGTCACCTTCGGGATCCTCAGTCCCGATCTATTCCTCTCGATGCTGACCTTTCAGGCGGTGGCTTCCAGCCAGGCCATCGGGACGATGCTCGCCCTGGCGGCGCTCCTGCCGTTGGTCGTGGGAGAGTTCGACATCACCGTCGGCGTCAACATGGCGCTGGGCCTTGCCATCGTCACCTGGCAGAGCGCTCTGCACCCCGAGCGCAGTCTGCTCGCCATCTGCATCGTGGCCGTCGTCGTCTGCACACTGGCGGGACTGGTCAACGGCATCCTGGTCGTCAAGTTGAAGGTCAGTTCCTTCATCGCAACGCTTGCGATGAGTCAGGTGCTTGCAGCCATCGCGCTCCGAATTTCCGACAACCAGCAGCTGCGCGGCGACTTCAGTGAAGGCTTCTCCAACTTCGGACAGGCCCGATGGCTGGGGGTACCCGCGCCTCTATACTGCGCCCTGGGTATCGCAGTCATCCTGTGGTACTTGCTGGAGAGGACGAAGCTGGGCCGGCACCTGTTCGCGACCGGCATGAATCGCGAAGCGGCACGACTGTCAGGCGTACGAACCGATGCCATGGTCTTGGGGTCGTTCGTTGCGTCGGGCTTCATCGCAGGACTCGCCGGCATCGTGTACGCCGCGCAAGTTGGCACATTCGCCAACACCATCGGGATGGCTCTGATCTTCCCCGCGTTCGCCGCGATCTTCCTGGGTGCCACTCAGTTCAACCGCAGACCAAACGTCTGGGGCACAATTCTGGCGATCCTGACGTTGGCCATCGGCGCACAGGGCCTGCAACTTACGTTGCAATCAGGTGGGTTCTGGATTACGCCGATGTTCAACGGCGTCGCGCTCGTCCTCGCAGTCATCTTCGGTGCTCGACAGATCAAACGCGCGCAAGACCGGCAGGGCGCTCCCTCGGCCGAGGCAGATGGGGAACCAGCCACGGACGGCGTCACGCAGCAAGCGTCTCGATCGTGACTCGCGATTGTGAGAACGCTGTCCCGTTCACTGATTGACCGTTCTATCGCCGGACGGCCGCGTTCTGCGCACATCGCCCAAGCGGGCATCAAATTTGTCGATATGAAGGGTATGACTATGTCAGGTATACGAAAGCGTCTCCGTTCCTGTCGGCTGGGTGTGCTCGCGTGCCTTGCCTCCCTGATGTTCGTCGCCGCATGTGGCGCAGGATCGACGGACGCAGGGTCGACGGAATCGTCGGACTCGAGCGGCAACACGAAGGACGCCGAGGCGGCGAAGGCCGCGGCCGGGCGCCTCGAACCTCTGCTGAGTCCTGTCACTGAGATCGTGCTCACTGAGTCCCTGACCGCCACACCCGAGGCAGGGAAGGTGGCTTACCTGGTGTATCCCGCCAACCCGACGACCATCGGGCTCGTCGAGCCCTTCAGCGAAGCCGTGCAGGCGCTGGCCTGGACCCCCAGGGAGATCGGGTTCGAGTCGAGCGATCCTCAGGGGTCGGTCAACGGCATCAGGCAGGCCGTCCAAGCGGGCGCCGACTATATCGTCGTGGTCTTGGGGGATATCCCTGCCATTAAGCCAGGACTCGATGTGGCGAAGGCCGCGGGAGTGCCGGTCGTCGTCTACTCCGGGACTGGCGAGGCGGATGCTGCCACGAACGGAGTCCACGGCATGCTGGGCACGGCTGAGGGTGCGTTGGCGACCCTGCTGCCGCCGATCGACTGGGTGATTGCTGACAGTGAGGGGTCCGCCAGCACTCTTGTGGTCGGTCTTCCCGAGGCCGAGATCGTTAGGGTGAGCACCGAGCTGGCCGTCGAGCACCTGAACGAGAAATGCAGCAACTGCACGGTCCAGCAGTTGGGAGTCTCCTTCTCGCAGATGGGAGCCGGCGGCCTGGCGGATCTCGTGGTCGGCGAGCTGCGGAAGCACTCGGACATCAAGTATGTGGTCACTGCCCTCTCACCCGCAGCCACCGGTCTGCGCCAGGCCCTCGATGCAGCAGGAATGACGGATGTGCAGATCGCGGTGCCGAACATCACGGAGGATCAGCTCGACGGCCTGCGGGACGGCGAGTACACCATCGGCACCATCAACGGTTTGGGCGAAGTCTCTTGGATGGCTGTAGACATGTTGGCTCGGATCGACCTGGGCATGGAGTTCGATCTCAAGGATTACGCAGCTTCACCCTTCCAGACCTTTGACGAGACGACCATCGGCGACGTGGAGAGCTGGACCGGCACCAAGGACTATGAAGATCAGTACCGCGCCCTGTGGGGCACAAACTAACTTCATCAACAAGCTCGTTAAGTAAAGTTCTCGAACCATGTGGAAGGAAGCTGTGATGGACGCCCCGTCAACTTTAGTGATGCCTATGCTGATCGGCGGACGACTTGTCGCCGGTGAGGGGGCATTGCTCGATGTTATTAATCCCGCGACGGGGGCCGTGATCGCCCACGTGCCCGACGCGACCGACTCCCAGCTGGATGAGGCAGTGAAGGCGGCGCATGATGCCTACCTCGTCTGGCGCGGAGCAGAAGTAGAGCGTCGCCGAGATGTCGTGCGGCTCCTCGGCAAGACCCTTTTGGACCACGTCGACGAGCTGGCAACGCTACTGACGACGGAACAAGGCAAGCCCTTGGCTGCGGCCCACGCCGAGATCTCCCGCGCGGCCTGGTGGTGCGAGGTGCTGGCCGGGCTCGACGTGCCGTGGACGCAGACCGACGAGACCGACACTCACACGATGATCACGCGACGAGTGCCTCTTGGAGTGGTCGCGGCGATCGTGCCCTGGAACTTCCCGGTGAGCCTGGCCATGTGGAAAGTCGCACCCGCGCTGCTCGCTGGAAACTCCGTGGTCGTCAAGCCGTCACCATTTACGCCTCTCACGGCGTTGCGCATCGGTGAGCTCATCGCAGATGTGGTTCCCGCCGGGACCGTGAGCGTACTTTCCGGAGGCGACGATCTCGGCCAGCGCCTCACGAGTCACCCTGACATTGCGAAGATCGCCTTCACTGGATCCACTGCGACAGGCAAGAGTGTCATGCAGTCCGCGGCCAGGACTTTGACGCGGGTGACCCTTGAGCTGGGCGGGAACGATGCTGCGATCGTGCTGCCTGACGTGGACCTCGACGAGGTCGTTCCCAAGCTGTTCCACGCGTGCTTCGCGAACTCGGGTCAGTACTGCCTCGCTGCAAAGCGCCTCTATATCCACGATGAAATCTACGACTCGTTCGCGGCCAAGTTCGTCGCGTTTGCGCAACAGGTGCGCGTCGGTGACGGGCTTGAGCCTGGTGTCGACATGGGGCCGATCCAGAATCGTCCGCAGTACGAGAAGGTCCTTGAGGTGATCAACGGCTGCCGTGCTGACGGGTTGCAGTTCCTGCTGGAGCCCGAGCTTCCCGAGGGGCCCGGATACTTCATCCGCCCCTCGGTGGTGGACAATCCTCCCGACGATGCAACGATCGTCACCGAGGAGCCGTTCGGACCTATCGTCCCCTTCCTCAGGTACATGGAGATTGACGACGTCATCCGCCGCGCCAACGACTCGATATACGGACTCGGGGGCTCGGTGTGGGGCGCCGATGTCGAGGAGGCCGTTCGAGTGGCCGAGCGTCTCGAGAGCGGGCTCGTGTGGGTTAACGAAATTCACCGGGTTGATCCTGCCTACCCGTTCGGCGGCCATCGTCAATCAGGGGTCGGCGCCGAGAACGGCATCGACGGGATCCTCGCGTATACCAACTCAAACGTGATCTCGGTGCGCAAGAGCTGACACGCAAGAGACGCGTCGCTCCCTCGGTCCTCGCGAATCAGCTGCCGGCCGACGGGATCAGTCGGCCCAAATCGTCTGTCCAGCGAAAGCTGAGAGGCCACGGATGGCTGCACGAATGGGTGAAAGTGGTTCTCGGGCGGCGAGTGCGACCCCGTGTGGTCATGATGGCTCCGTATTCGATGGGGCCAATGCTAGACCGAGAGTGCGACGCGTGGTTCGAATGAACGATGCCGGCGGCCACGTCGGTGTGAGCGTTCTTCCGGTTGCGGGGTCAATACAAGAAAAATCTGAAATGTCGAATCAATCCCCGAATACGGGGACCAAGATGGAGATTGAGAAGATATGGGACGTGTCAGTGGAAAGGTCGCCCTGATTTCGGGAGGCGCCCGAGGTATGGGCGCAGCCTTCGCGAGGAGACTCGAGGAGGAAGGCGCGCGAGTCGTGATCGGCGACATTCTCGACACCGACGGCGAAGCCACCGCGGCCAGCCTGGGTGAGAACGTTCGCTTCCTCCACCTCGACGTGACGAAACCAGAAGACTGGGCCGCAGCGGTTGCATTCGCTGTGTCCGAGTTCGGCGGCCTCGACATCTTGGTGAACAACGCCGGCATCATGAATTACGCGACCATCGACGAGTACACTGCCGAGCAGTGGCACGCAGTCATCAACATCAACCTCACCGGCGCGTTCTACGGAATCAAGGCGGCGATCCCTGCGCTGAAAGAATCGGGGAATGGGTCGATCATCAACGTCTCTTCGACGGCCGGTCTCATGGGGATGGGGTCTTTCCCTGGATACACGGCCGCGAAGTTTGGCATGCGCGGGTTGACAAAATCAATCGCCATGGACCTGGGGCGGTACAACATTCGATCGAACTCAGTGCATCCGGGCAATATTCGTACTCCGCTAACTGACGGACACGAGATCGATCAGAGCACTGTGCCAATTTCTCGGCTAGGCGAGCCTTCTGAGCTCGCAAATATGGTCCTTTTCTTGGCAAGCGACGAGTCCAGTTTCTCCACCGGAGCCGAATTTATTGCCGATGGCGGTCAGCTGGCGGGGGAGTTTCCCCCCAGCGACCTATAGATCGATTCCACCGCGGGTAAGTCCGGGCCGCGCAGGTTCTAGTGAGTCAACCGGAGACCTCACGATGAACCCTCGATAACTCCGGCCGCTTCCCACTAACGGCAGATGCGATATGGCCGGCCAAGGCCGTACTACTCCTGTATGGTGCGAATCGAGTGCAGGAGACGTCCAAGCCGCGGGAGAGAGTCACGCCAGTATGGCGGAGGCCGGTAGATGCAGCAGAAGGGTGAGCATAGAGGGCAACAACAGCATTAGATACTCGCCGGTCACCACGGCAAACCGCAGCAAAACGCCCAGAGGAGTACCCTCTCACGTGAACAGCGCGCGGTTGAGTCGCACCGGATAATCTGCGGCTGGATTGGTGGTGCCGTCACCGACCCGCTCCTTGATTGCTTCAACTAACAGGTCGCGCCGCTTCGGCGACCGACTTGCCTCCGCGGCGGCCGACGCCCGCGCCCGCCATATCTGTCACAGTGAGGTTGGTGCAGCAGCAAGGGGCGCCCGGCTGCTGCCGCCACGAATGCGTGAGGCGCCCCGCGTCGTAGGCATCGAATCCGGTGTCGTCGACGAGTGTCATGGCGATGGTTCGGCCTTCGTCGGTATCCCCCGCTACAGGGATGGCGATCCCATTTGGACTCCCTTTCGGCGCATTTAAACGCGTCAATGAGTCAACCGATGGTGTTCCATGCTTACCAGTGGTCGCCGAAGCTGTCGGCAGCCCAGAGACTCTCAACCTGACCGTCATCAATTGCTTTGATCCTACCGTCCCGGGTGGGGTAGTAGTTTGACGTATCGATGATGAGAAACAGCAGCATCTGCGGTCCAGGCAGCCTGTGCGCCGGAGGTTAGGGGAGCGACACCGACGGTCTCGGGGGCCCGGAGTTTGCGACCTTGAGGTCGTGCCCTGCCGCACTCAATCTTTCGGTCAGGGTCGCACCAATGTGGCCGACACCCAAGAGTTTAATCTCGATCGGTTCTCCTATTAAAGGCTCAATCGTCTCAACCGGTTGACCTACGTCGATTGCTGGTTCTTGCGCCAGGTGTACTGAATCGAACGCTTGCGGAAGAGGGAGACTCCCTCGTCGTCCGTGTGCACGACATCCGCATACGCGCCAACCGCGATGATCGTGCCTGCATCGATGATCATCCAGTCAGCTCGGCAGACGGCGTTCGGGCCTGACTCCTCGATCAAGACAATGTTCGAGAACTGGTGTAGCAGGCCGGTGCGGGACAGTTGCATCCAACCACGAATCTCGTCGCGTCCTTGTACTGTTCCGGAGGAGCTCTCGATCACCGCGTCCTCGGTGAAGCAAGTCGTGAACAGTTCGCTGTCCATCGAGTCGATTCCCACGCAGTACCGCGAGTACAAGGTGATGAGCTGAGACATCGAGGTGGAGGCCACGCCGCGTCCTTCCAGTGCTGTCAGGTTATGAACACGAAGTGCACCTATTGCGGGACAACGCGTCAGGCGAGCGGTACGCCCCACTGACAGGATAAATTTGATCGAGCGCTAGGTCAAGCGTTTGTCAATGAGGTGCCGGTCGATCGGGTCTTGTGAGGCACACGCGGACTGACAGGCCGGTCGTGATCGAGGAGGACCGTTGATGTCTGTGCCAGTCCGCACACCGAGGCGCTCACGCGTGGCGCAAGCCGACCTTCATGATGGGCGCTATGGGCAGTCCCGGCGGCTGTGCGCCACCGGCGCCGGTGGACGGGTGCCTGCTGCTTCAAGGCGACGATGGTGTCGTGGTCCTGACGATGGAGAACGCCCTGGCGCAACTGCTTGTCGGTGGTTCGCCGTTAAGCCTGGATCCACTGAGACTCTGCGGGACGGCGCGGGAGAGTGCGAACGCCATTTCGACCGGGATCGCCTCCACGTCATTCACCTGTCGCGACACAACCCCGCCTACCGCCCTGGAGCGAGCGACCACCGAGGCGCCAGCTGCAAGGGCGGCCATGCGTGGCTCGGCCCGGGCCCGTGGCTGGTTCACGAGGCGGCACAACTGCTGCGTGTGTGGTCCCGGTTCCAGCTGGTGACGGACACGACCGTGTCCAAAATCAGGCCCTTCTCCTTCTTCGAGGATGGTAAGCCTACGCGTACTTCCTGGTGGCCTCGACCCGGTGACCAACGAAACGTCCCTGTCTGACATACACATCGTCGCAGGACCCACCGCCCGGATCCCAGCTTCTCTGAAGCACGAACCCCACTATGGGCGGACTTGAAATGAGTCTCGATGTAGATTTGACCTAGCGCTCGATATACGAATATCGTGTGACTTGGATCTCGGCGCGCCAGACGTAGCCGAGCATAGCACCCTGCGGCCGTTGCTGGGCGGGTTGAGAGGACCACGGAATGAAGAAGACTGCGATTGTCACAGGTGGCTGCGGCGGGATCGGCGCAGCCACCGCTGCCAGACTGTCCAAGGCTGGTTACACCGTCTTCTCGACTGATCTCGAAGTTGCTGTTGCCGGCGCGCCCCCCGAAGTCCTCGACACTGCGGACCACTTCCTGGCGCACGATGTCAGCGACGAGCATAGCTGGGCGAACGTAGTCGACCAAGTAATTGCAGCCGAGGGGCGCATCGACATTCTCGTCAACAACGCCGGAGTCGGCAACTTGGCGACAGTGGCTGATGAGACCGTCGACGGCTGGAACCGTGTCATCCGGATCACCCAGATGGGGGTATGGCTCGGCATGCGCGCTGTCGGAGCACAGATGGCAAAGCAGGGCGGTGGCTCCATCGTCAACGTGGCCTCTATCTTTGGTTCGAGCGGTGGCAGGGGCGACATGTTCGCCTACCACGCCGCGAAGGGTGCTGTGCTCAGCATGACCAAGAATGCTGCTGTCCTGTGGGGACCAGAGAACATCCGGGTCAACACGGTACAGCCGGGCTTCGTCCAGACGCCCTCGCTCGATCGCGTTGCAAAGATCCAAGAGGCACGGGTCCAGTGGATGAAGGACAACGCACCCATGCGTCGTATCGCCACCGCTGAAGAGGTGGCGAACGCCATCACCTTCCTCGCTGGCGAGGAGTCAGGTTTCACCACGGGAGCCGATCTCGTTGTAGACGGGGGCTGGTTGTCGCAGTGACAACCGACCTGCTCACCTAAAACTACCCATTCCGGCGCAAGAAACAGCGCAAGGCAGACGTTTAATGTCTGGGAAATGTGAAGGAGACTCAGAAGCCATGGTTGAAGTTCACGGCACCAATGATCCGAGGTTCGAGCCCGTACGTGCGGCCTTCCAAGCCAACTTCGACAAGGGCCTGGATGTCGGCGCTTCCGTCGCCGTGGCGGTGGAAGGTGAGATTGTGGTTGACCTATGGGGTGGACTCGCCACCGAAGCCGAGGACGGACCTCGGTGGGAGCAAAACACGATAACGAACACATGGTCGACAACCAAGACGATGGCGCTGGTTTCAGCACTGTTGCTGGTCGACCGCGGCGACCTGGACCTAGAGGCACCTGTGGTCCGTTACTGGCCAGAATTCGCTGCCGAGGGTAAGGACGGCATCCTGGTGCGGCATGTCCTGAGTCACACGTCCGGTCTGGCGGGCTGGGATGCACCGCTTCGCCCGACAGATTTCAGCGACTTCGAGAAGATGACCTCCCTGCTCGCCGCGCAGGCTCCGTGGTGGACACCCGGCGACGGTTCGGGTTATCACGGTCACACGCACGGATTCCTCATCGGGGAGCTCATCCGTCGCGTGACTGGGCAAACCCTCCCTGACTTCTTCCGCCAAGAGCTGGCCGACCCGCTCGACGCGGACTTCCACATCGTGGTCCCAGACGCGGATCACGGCCGAATCAGCCCAATCATTCCTCCCCCACCTCGCACCGACCTCCATGCCGGATTCGAGGACCCGAACAGCATCGCGGTGCGCGGTTTGACGAATCCCTACGTCGGCGCCGAGTTCGCAAACACCGACTGGTGGCGTCGTGCGGAGGTCAGTTCTGGCGGCGGCCACGGAAATGCTCGCTCAGTCGCCATGGTCCAGCGACTACTGTCGAACGGCGGAGAGATCGGTGGGCGCCGCTTCTTGTCCCGCAAGACGTGTGAGTCCGTGTTCGCGACACAGGCTGACAATGTGGACAGGGTGTGCGGCGTGCACATCACGTGGGGCCTGGGGTTCGCGAAACGCTCCCGCGGCCTTCCGCTGCCAGTGAATGAGTCCACCTACTATTGGGGCGGCTGGGGCGGATCCTTCGTCACCAACGATCTCGGTTCCGGCATGACTGTCGCCTACGTGATGAATCGGATGCAGAACAGCATCGTTGGCGACGAGCGAGGAGTCGCGCTGTTCGAAGCAGCAGAACGTTCCCTCCAAGGGGCGGCTGCCTGACATTCCAGGTTGCCGGGATCATCGACAGCGGAAAGTGTCACGCCGCGCTCTGCGATCTTTCCTCCGGTTCCTGTACGAAGAGAACATCGAGCCATGCTCGCGGATGCGGTTCCCGCGGTAGCGCACCGCAGGCTGTCCGGTCTGCCTTAGCCTTTGGCCGGGGCAGATCCTTGGCGTTGCTGGAGGCCTGCGACCAGTCCACCCGCCACAGTCCAGCGCTATACGCGGTGATCACCGTGCTGCACCGGCTGGGCGACCTGCGCTCCGGCGAAGTCCACGGGCTGCGACTGGATGACGTCGATCGGCGAGCTGATGTCCTGACCATCCGAGGCAGAGGCGGGTGCACGACCGGCTCCCGTTGCCCGTGGACGTTGGCGGCGCGATCGTGAATTACCTACATCACGGGCGGCCAGAAACCGCGGCCCGGACCGTGTTCGTCAAGGGCCGTCGCACCTCACACCCCGTTAGAGCGTTAAGGTCTGAGCTGCAGCGTCGCCCGGGCATCGAAGCGCTCGGGAGTGGGAACTGTCCCTGCGCACCGGCTCCGGCACAACGCCGCTAGTCGAACCCTCAACGCCGGGGCGAGCTTGGAGGAAGTCTCGCACCTGCTGCGCCGCGCGAGCCCGGTGACCACTGCGATCTAAGCGAAGACCGATCTGACCCGACTGGCGACTTCGGGCGTCCGGTATGCTCCATCCCTCGCTATATCATTTCGCCAGCGACCTTAACGGCGCAGGACACTAGCTCCACTCCTTGAGGGCTGCTGGTTCGGGTGAAGCCCAGATCAGCAGCCTTCCACTTTCCCCGGAGCTCTTGACCGAGAAGACATTGGTGCACGCGCGTGTCCCGCTGGACGCCGATGCCCACGGACAATCCGATCCCGTCCCGAGCCAAGCACATGCACATAACGTCGCCATCGCGGTGATGACGGCGCGGGGCATGGAGGATAGCGTTGATGACGATTTGAAGGCCGTTGCCGGAAGCGGGCGGGCAGAAGCGCAAGCGATTACACATCACCATTGACATAGCGATCGATACATAGGTAACGTAACGCAGGCGCTATGAGATTTGGATCACACCACCTCATCCAAGCTTCGTGCGCCAGAAACGATCCGCCAACTCACCACATGGCAGGATGCGTTGCTTTGCTCCATCCCATGCTCGGTGCTGGAGTCCGTCCCAATTGCATCTAGGAGAAGGTCTTGTTGGATAGCAGAATGCGCGGATTGGCGCAGAAAGTGGCCCTACTGGGTCTTACGTCCGTCCTGTTGACCGGATGTGGTGTGGCCTCGTCAAGCTCGAACGACAATGCCGCGAATCCAGGATCGGCGAGTACCGAGGACCCAGCAGCGTCAGAGGCCGCTGCACAGCGGTTCGAACCCTTCTTGGATCCGGTTGATACCATCCCGATCGTTGAGCCACTGACTGATACGCCGGCTCCGGGGAAAGTAGTTTACCTCGTGACTACCTCCGATTCGACTACCGCGGGCATGAAAGGCCCCTTCAAGGAGGCGGTCAAAGCGCTTGGCTGGACGCCTAAGGAGTACAACTTCGATCCCAGCGATCCGCAGGGAGCCGTCAATGGCATCAAGCAAGCAGTTCAGACGGATGCAGATTACATTGTCAGCGTTCTCGGGGATACAGAGGACCTGAAGCCGGGACTCGACATAGCGAAGGCGGCGGGTGTGCCAGTCGTCCTGTACTCCGGAACTGGCGAAGCTGATGCGTCTGAAAATGGCGTATATGGCATGGTTCACACTGCAGAGGGCGCTCTTGCCTCCCTGGTCCCGCCTCTGGACTGGGTCATCGCGGATAGCAATGGATCCGCCAACACTCTGTATGTCACGCTTCCTGAAGCCGAAATTGTCAGGGTGAGCACGGAGCTTGGCGCTGATTATTACAAAGAGCATTGCCCGAACTGTACGATTGTCGACTTCCCCGTTTCCTTCGCGCAACTGGCCGCCGGGGGGCTCGCGGATCTTGTGGTTGCTGAACTTCGGAAGCACCCCGACATCCAGTACGTGGCGACCGGAGTTTCCCCTGCAGCAAATGGGTTACGCCAAGCATTGGATGCGGCTGGTCTGAGCGACGTTCAGATCGTGGTGCCGAACATGACGGGAGATCAGCTCGACGGACTTCGTGACGGTGAGTATAAAGTGGGCACCATCAATGCTCTTGGCGAGGCTGCCTGGATGGCATTGGACATGCTTGCGCGCATTGACCTTGGCATGGACATTGATCCTGAGCTTTACACCTCTAGCCCCTTCCAAACGTTCAGTAGCGAGACCGTGGGTGCGGATGTTGACAATTGGGACGGCACGGAAAGCTATCAGGAACAGTACCGTGCGCTCTGGCAGGTGAAGTAAGTGACGTGTGGTGGAGGTTGCGCCGGGGCAGATCACTCTTCCGCATGGACCTGTGTCGCCGGGCTCTCGCTCAGCTGAATAGTTGACGTAGCGCTCGCTAAGCCGCTAAGGTTTATGTGATCTGCGTTATATATCCCGCCTCGCACAGTCAGGGGCATAGCTTAGAACCCCAAGGTCGGCATCATCTAGGAGGAAGACACGTGCACGTGAGCATTGAGACGCGAGCCGACGGGCGTAAGGTCTGCCCGTTCGACCATCACACGCCCGAGTATGGACAGAACTATCGAGAGATCAACAAGCAGCTTCGTGCCGAAGGCCCGGTGTGGACCGAGAACTATGGTGGGTTCTGGGTCGTCACTGATTACGATACGACCCAGGCAGTGCTGCTGGATTCCGAGACCTTCACCATAAACCCCGTGGATGGCGCCAGCCAGTTCGGCCCCATGATCCCGCAGCCTGAGGGGATCCGGGAGATGGCCGAGACTCCGGGCATGTTCTTCTTCGTCGATGGGGAGCGCCATGATGCTCCGCGCGCCGTGTTGGCCAGGCCCTTCTCCAAGCGTCGTATGGCGGCGAAGAGCGACATGATCATGTCACACGTCGACGGTGTGCTGGATCGGTTCCTGCCGAGGGGTGAGTTCGACATAGTCCACGACGTGAGCATGTCGATTGTGGCGGGAGTTGTCACCACGATGGTGGGACTTGAGCTCGAGGATCCGGCAGCGATCTTCCGCGCGTTTGTCGGCCCGACCGAGCTCACCCGGGCCCCCTCGGCGACCGATGATTCCGACCAGGTAGTGATGTCGTTGCCAGAGGCCCTCGAGTATGTGGACAAGGTCGTGCAGGCGCGCAAGAAGGACCCGCGTGACGACGTGATTTCGATTCTCCTGCAGGCCAACGACGGACAGTTCTCAGACGAGGAGGTTCAAGGCATCGTCATGCAGATATTGATGGCTGCCTTGGAGAACCCGCAATCCCTAACCGCGCACACCATGCTCTATCTGGCTGACCGGCCTGAGCTGCGCGAGCGGCTCCGCACCAACCCGGATCAAATTCCCGACTTCCTCGTGGAGGGAATGCGCAACTTCAACCCGGGAATGACGACGGCACGTACTGCTACACGCGACGTCGAGCTCGCCGGAGTACGTGTCAGCAAGGGCGATCGCCTCCTTCTGCACATGGCGGCGGCCAACGCCGATCCGGCCAAGTTCGACAACCCCGACGAGTTCGATCCGGAGAGGCGGGGGTACCAGCACCTCTCCTTTGGGGCCGGCGTCCACAACTGCCTCGGCTCCCATCTGGTCATGGCCGTGGTGACGGCGACGGTACAGAGACTGCTCGAGCGAGTCGAGGAGTACTCGTTTACTGAGGACGATGTGGTGAGGAATGCGGACAGGAGCAGCAACGACATGTTCGAGACCGCCCGGATGCGTATCGGTGCACTTCGTGAGCCTGGCGCGCGACTAGCGGCGTCGTGACCAGCAGAAGTGCACCTTCTGAAGCCAGCGGCACGTGAAGAGCCCGGTGGTGGGACGACGCGTCGGCGGTGAGTGCGGCTTCTGCGTGGAGGAGCGCCTGCAAAGAGAAGTCCCACGGGTGTGGATGGGATGAGCGGGACGTCGACACAAGCGTCTTTGTTATTCCCCGCCCGAGGGAATAACAATACGGTTCAAACGGCTCCCTTGAGGGGCGCGATCGTGAGTAGAGGAAGACAAGAATGACACATCTCGTTCAGCTCGATGTGCAGGCCGAGACGCCGACGGCTGAGGTCAAAGAAGCAGAGCTCGACATGGTGGTGGAGAAGCGGGCAGATCCTGCCAAAGGCGTCGCCACAATCACGCTGCGAGAGGCGCAGGGCGCGAAGCTTCCCTCGTGGCAGCCTGGCGCTCACATCGATCTGCTGGTCCCCGGTATTGGGCCTCGCCAGTACTCCCTGTGCGGAGATCCGTCGGACGATCGACGATGGCGCATCGGCGTCCTCAACGAGCCAGACGGGAGCGGTGGGTCGCAGTACCTCCATGAGACTCTAGTAGACGGTTCACCGATCCGAATTCGGGGTCCTCGCAATCACTTCAGCATGTTGCCCTCCGAGCACTACCTGTTCATCGCCGGGGGCATCGGGATTACGCCCATACTTCCCATGATCGCCGAAGCCGAGAAGGCCGGAGCGAGCTGGCGTCTGATCTACGGAGGCCGTCAATTGTCGTCGATGGCTTTCGTGGACGAGCTCGCGTCCTACGGGGACCGGGTCACACTGTGGCCGCAAGACGAAAAGGGTCTGATCGATCTGGATGGTCTGCTCGGGTCGCCCCAGGCCGACACCAAGGTCTACTGCTGCGGCCCAGGACCCCTCCTCGATGCGGTCGAGCAGCTATGCGCCAGCTGGGCCGCCGGCAGCTTGCACCTCGAGCGGTTCAAGGCGAAACCACTCGAGGAACCGGCCCGGACAGAATCCTTCGAGGTCGAGCTTCGAACTACCGGGATCATCCTCAGCGTCCCGCCCGAGCGCAGCGTTCTCGAAGTGGTGGAAGAAGCGGGCGTCCCCGCCTTGTGGTCGTGTCGTGTTGGCACCTGCGGAACCTGCGAGACCCCTGTTCTGGAGGGGACACCAGAGCACCGTGACTCGATCCTCGACGAGGACGAGCAAAGCGCGAATGATTGCATGATGATCTGCGTGTCACGCTGCCTGAGCGATCGACTGGTCCTGGACCTCTAGGTGTACTGACTGGCCAAGTGATCAGGTTGTCTCGTGATAATCACATGAGCAGGGGTGCTCGCACACGTAAGTTTTTTGCCCGGTCCACGCATTGCAGCGAGGAGCGGATGACAGTTGACCCATCTAGACGCGCTGGAGGCGAACGCTTTGTCTGAACATAACGGTACCGCGGTTACGGAAGAGATCATCGAGCCCGACCTCGAGATCACGGATGCTCATCATCACTTCTTCGTGAAGGGCGCTCACCACTGGGACCGGGATTACTCACTGGATGACTACCTTGCGGACACGAACACGGGCCACCGCGTGACGAAGTCAGTCTTTGTCGAAGCGCGCGCTTCCTACTCCGGGACGAACATCGACGAGGTCAAGTACGTCACGGATTACGCTCGCGAAAGTGAGACCCGCGGTGGCACCGTTGTCTCCGCAATTGTCGGAGATTTCAACCTTAGACATGGGAGCGCGTCCGGTG
Source organism: Arthrobacter sp. Dra40 (assembly GCF_059091905.1). Classification (NCBI taxonomy): domain Bacteria; kingdom Bacillati; phylum Actinomycetota; class Actinomycetes; order Micrococcales; family Micrococcaceae; genus Arthrobacter; species Arthrobacter sp. Dra40. The sequence goes on along the minus strand of NZ_JBNHHB010000006.1, from coordinate 91,321 downwards.
AGACTCTTGATCGGCTGCGCGAGCTGAGCGAAGGGCGATTCGTTGGGGTCCGGCACGCAGCCGTCTGGGATGCGTCGCCGGATATCCGCCAGTACCCGACCTCACCCGAGGAAGGACTTTACCTGAAGCCCGACTTCCAAGCCGGCTTCGCCGAGCTTGTCCGCCGCGACCTGTCGTTCGACGCGTGGCAGTATCACCCACAGTTGCCTGATGTGATCGCTCTCGCTGACGCCTTTCCCGAGGGCCGGATCATCGTGGACCACCTGGGTGGACCTATCAAGCTCGGACCTTATGGCGCAGACCGTAGCGGGGTCCTAGCGATTTGGAGGGGCCACATGAGCGAGCTCGCGAAGCGCCCGAATGTCGTCGTCAAGCTCGGTGGTATCGGCGTGCCGGACTTGGCGGAACGACTCGACGTCACCGGAGATGCCGAAGTCGCCCCTACTTCGGCGCAGCTGGCCGATTACTGGGGGAGGGAGATTCTCTGGCTTATTGAGACATTCGGAGCCGATCGGTGCATGTTCGAGTCGAACTACCCGGTCGACGGATACATGTCCTCATACGAGGTCCTGTGGAACACGTTCAAGCGCATCGTCTCAGATGCAAGTGTCAATGAGAAGCAGAAGCTGTTTTCCGGCACCGCGAATAGGGTGTACGGCATCAAGGGATAGGAAGTCATGCCGCACTACGTCGCACTACCTACCTGGAAGCCAATAGCAGAGGAGCTTGGAGAACAGGTGAGCGTTGTAGGCCAAATCTCAACGGCGACGTCATCCGCCTTGACGGGCCATCCGGATGGCTAGGTGAACCGGCTGGTTTCCACCTGCTGCAGCAGGAATTCCTTGCCGCAGCGGAGGCCATGCGCGGCTCTGCATCGGATCCGCAGGCTTACTACGAGCTGGTCGCCGGTTGGATTCTGCCGTGGACCAGGCGGCAGGAAACACGTACTTGCACCAGGCGAACGTCCCGGGAAGTCTTTGCACGAACATGATTGATGTGGGAGTGCTTGAGCCCAATGAACTTTCAAGCGCCGTTGCGTGGCTTGTATCCGATGAAGCACGACGTTACTCGGGCATGCGATGACCGATGCTGGCATTAGCTTGCACTGACCGACAATGAGGAGACTCGCTGTGAATGTTCGATCCAGAGATCTACCAAGACGAGCGTTCTTGCGACTAAGAGCCATGGGCGCGCGCAGGTCGGTGCGGCAGGCGATCACTATGTTCGCCTGCCTCTCGGCGGTGCTGGCAACGACAGCCGGCGCAGACCCGCAAGGTCGCGGCGGCGGGCAAGCAGCCCAGCCGGAGTTGTCCTTCATCAAGACAAACCAGCCTCCTGAGGACATCCTTGCGTTGTCGGGGACGCGTTGGGCCGTCATTAGCTCAATGACCAGCAGGGACCACCGTGGGGGATTGAGCTTCGTCAACTCCCGAACTGAGGAGGAGACCGCGCTCTGGCCAGTCGAGGATTTCACGTACGATCCCGACTTGGATGCTTATCCGGGATGCGAGGCTCCGCCGGACGAGACAGAACCGGCTACGCACGGCATCAGCGCCGTGCGAACCGCGCCAGGGACGTTCGATCTGTACGTCGTCTACCACGGCAGTCGCGAGTCGGTCGAGGTCTTCAGCGTCGATGCGCGTGGGAAGCGTCCAACGGCCTCTTGGCGCGGCTGCGTCGAGGCTCCAGAATCCCTCGTTCGGAGCACATCGAGCCCGAAAGGGCCGGGTGGTCCGAACGGTGTCGTGGGGCTGCCTGACGGCGGCATAGCCATGACGAACCTGTACGACCCCAATGAGCCTGTTCTCGCTCAGATGTTTTCGGGAGAACCAAGCGGTTTCGTCTGGACGTGGCACCGCGAATCAGGCTGGACGCAAGTTTCGGGCAGTCACATGTTCGGGCCGAATGGCATTGAGGTGTCCCCGGACGGCACCACGCTGTACATCGCGGAGACCTGGAAGAAGCGCGTCATATCGATCCCGACGGCCGGTGGGCCTCAGACTGAAGTGGCGCAGGTGTCATTCCTGCCGGACAACCTGCGCTGGACCAACTCCGGAACGCTTCTAACGACCGGAATGGAATACGAACCGCTACTCAAGACGTTGTCCAAGCCTGCGTTTTCGACGGCATAGGCTGCATCCCTGGCTTCATCGTCGCCGAGGTTGACCCCACCAGCGGGACCTCCGCGACAATGTTCAGCACGGTCACCCCGGAGTACGAGTACGCCACGGTCGCTGCGCCTGTCGGGCGCGAAGTCTGGGTCGGCGGCAACGCCATCGACAAGATCGCGGTCGTGTCCGGATTGCGCCGCTAGACCAGTTCCGCACGCGAGCACCTCCGAAGGCCGCTCGATCCCTGAAGGGCGGGCGGCCTTCTTCGGTCCGTCGAAGGCGAGGTGACCCCCGAATGGCACCCGCGACAGACCTGGGAGCGCTGACAGCGGCTCGTGACAGGCCGGCATCGTGGTGCTGGCATGGATGCCAGCCGTTATCGACTCCTGCGTAGAGACCGGCTTCGGTCGGCTGCGCAGCTGATGACTCGATTCGACGGGAGAAGCGAGACAACTACACGCTGAACAAGCAGATCGAGAAAGCCGAGAAGGTCGCCAACGGCACCCGCCCCCTAAAACAGGATCGGTTCGTGACGCTGACCGGCAAGAAACCTGGAGCCGACTGGGCCCTCGTGGAACGGGCCCGCCAGCTCCTGGGGTTGAAGGGGTACGTGACGAACCTGCCGAAGGCTATCCAGTGGCTCCGGCCTGATGGCTCCTCTCCACCGACGCGAGGAACGGCCAATGTCCCTCAACCGCATTTCCGACGGACCGCAAATACGAGAAGACTCAATCAGTCAGCGGCAGGGTGGGGATTGGATGGGTGCCCGTGGGGGTCTTGGGCCCACACTCCGCACCATGTCGAGCGCGAGCGTGACATATCGCTGGGCGAGCTCTTCTGATGTCAGGGTTCCGTCCGGTCGGTACCAGTTGGGGACGCCGAGGCACATGCTGAGAATCGCTCGGCTTGACTCGCGGGGGAGAAACGTGGCAAAAGTGCCGTCGGAGCACCCACGGTCGATGCATTCGGTTACGAGGCGCTCGATGTAGTCGCGGCGCTGTGCGTAGTATGAGTGATTCTCGGGTGTTAGGCTACGCACCTCGCGGTCTAGAAACGCGAGATCGCGGTGCTGAGTGATGTACAGCATCACCGCCTCAACTAGCGCGGCAAGGCGGGGCCGTGGCTCGTTAACGGCCTCAGCAATGGCCTGGTTGACCATCGCTTCGAGGACGTCCATTGCGTGGGTCAACAATGAGGTGAGAATCGCCTGCTTGTTCTCGTAGTGGTAATAGAGCGCCGGTACGCTCACATTCAAGCGTTTTGCGATTGTGCGCACAGACGTCGCGTCATATCCGCGCGTAGTGAACTCGTCCAGCGCAACTTCCAAAATCCCAGGGAGCGTCTTCCCGGGCCCTGTTAGCAGGCCCATAGTTTCTCCTCCGCCGTGAGTAAGTGTTCGCGATTGCGGCAATGGTCGCGTTCCTACCCCCGCCGCGCTTCCAGCTTATATTAGTGAGCGCTCAGTAGACACGACGGTGGGGCGCGATGCGGCCGGCAGTTCGGTTACAGACGCTTTGGCATTGGTCGAGCCGCTCCGGGGGACGTCTCTGCGATCGGCATTAGTACCCCGCGCCCGCTTTTAGCGGGACGACTACGGCCTCTACACGAGATATAGCGGGATCCTCGGGCTTGCGGCCCAGGCCAGGGAGCACGACGACGGAGTAGCACGCCGCCATCACGAAAGGTGTAGTTCAGTACGGTAACGCCCTCGGCATCATCTTGTCCGCTTCTGTGCAGCGCGCCGGTGGATGAATCGCCGGGCGGAGTCACTGCGGAGCGGGGCCCGACCTCACCGCCCGCGCACGTCGACGGGCGGCCCACTGAAATGTTCCAGGACCGCCTTCGCAGGATCCGGGAGTGCACGAGGGCGGCCGGTCGAAACGTCAACGAGCACGATCGATGTTGCAGCAATCGCGCACTCAACTTCTCCGTCACGAACGCTGTAGGCGATATCAAAGCTCGATCTCCCCACCCGTGTTACCCATGCGGCGACGTCGACAGCCGGGACGTTCGGCCCGATCGGAGCTCGATAGGCGATCTCCTGATAACCAATCACGATCCCGGCCCCTTCGCCCGCGAGACTTTCCACCGAAGCTCCGAGCGACTCATCCTGAAAGATCCGGAGACGGGCGAGCTCGATATAGGTCAAGTAGACCGCGTTGTTGATGTGGCCGAAGCGGTCGACGTCCGAAAATCGCACCTGCATGGGTACGATAAGTTCCACAAGTTCTCCTACGTTTCTAGAGGCGAGACGGTGGGCTCATGCCGGCAAGTATCCGCCCGTTGTGTGAAATCGTATTCACGTGGAGCCTATGAAATCGTATTCACCGCGGGTCGTCAACCCCACGGGGCCAGAAGACAGTTGCGGGCCCCGGGGGGGCGCGGAACATTATGGCGGGGGCGCTTCCTAGTACGGCTTGGTCCCATGGCCGGAGCGGGCACTGCATTCCGCGCAGGCGTGGGGCTCGGTCTCCTTGGGTGCGGTGCGCGGCAGACCTTCCCATAGTGAATATTTCGAGCAGCCCCTCTGTGGCCACCACGACCGAAATCCTCGCCGCGGTTGTCCACAGGTGCCACCGTGCAGGATCGCGTGGTAGTGACTTTCGTGGAGGTGGGCCGATCGCGGAAGCTGGCGCGGCGAACTTGAGCATTTGTATGCATCTACCGAGCAAGACGGGTAAGAATGGGCTGGAGGTTTTGCCCGCCGAACATGCTGCGGAGAGGACACGCCATCTATGGTGTCCCCGGGTACAGCGTTCAGATCATTTGAGGCGCCACCCGCCAACGATGGCAACGGTGATTGAAATTACAGCGGACAACAGCAGGGCCAAGCTCATGTGCACTTGTAGCAGGAGGGCACCGACGGCGGCGCCGGCCAGGATGAGGACCACCGATGCAGCGCGCCGGAACCAGGGCTGTCCCTTCCCGCCTGCGAGACGGGATTCAGATGCGAGTGCCGTTAGCGTGGAGGTGACGACGACTGTGGTTACATCGGTGACGGCGACCTTGCGGGCAGCGCTGGCTTGAAGCCCCATGGCGGCGCCGATTGCTGCCGCAACCCCTATACCCGCAGGGGTCTTGTCTAGTGGGCCGGCAAGGAACGGCACAAGGGCGAGCATCCCCAGGAGCAGGCCAACCGCCACGAAGACCCATCCGGCAGGTCTGCTCCATCCGGGTTGGACGCCCAGCAGCGAGCGCCCACCTACGACGGCTCCCAGCAGAAAACAGACCAAGGCAAGGACGGGGCCGAGAACGGGCAAGTCCTCGGCCCCCGTCAAAGCCATGCCCAGAATCACCACGTTGCCGGTCATATTGCCGGTGAAGACTTTGTCGAGACCTAGGTAACCCACGGCGTCGACGACTCCGGTGGAGAAGGTCAGGGCCAACATCAATGCCAACTTAAGGTTGGAGCCGCTTGCGGGGAGTCTCCTCGGGGCGCCCCGCCGTGATTTGATCGCCCCGGTCTGTTCGGTCAGCGCGCCGCCAGCACTCATCTGGTGCCTCGTTTGCCAAGAGCTACAACCGACCCAACGCCGTCTGCCCGGGGATCGCTTCCGGTTTCAAAAGCCCCCTCCTCGCTCTGCGACACGACGTTCGCGTGACCGATCCAGTCCGTCCGAGGCGGAACTTCCCGAAGGGGGAAGGCATCAGCGGCCAACGCATTCTTGACGACGGAGGCAACGTCTTCTTCAACGTAGATTGTATCCGGGGTATCTGTACCGCTTACTGCGCCAAGGATCCAGCGGGGCGCGGAGACGGCTTCTTGAGGGCTGAAACCCTGGAGAAGCTTTAGCAGCAGGTGGGCGTGGATCTGCGGCTGGCCCTGGCCGCCCATGGTGGAGTTGACCCACCGGATTTCCCGGTCCTTGCATACCAGGACCGGCATGAGGGTGTGGGCCGGCCGCTTTCCCGGCTGAACGAAGTTTGGAGAGTTCCGATCCAGCGAGAATGACATTCCCCGGTTCTGCATGAGAATACCTGTGGAGGGTTCCAGCACCGCAGACCCGAATCCGTGGTACACGCTTTGGATGATGGACACCGCAAACCCGTTGGAGTCAGCCGCAGCAACGCCGACTGTGTCGCCGGTCGGTACGAACGCTGAGCCAACGGCCGCAAGAAAGCCCTCGCGGGGTCGTCCCAGACTTTCCACGAGCTCGTCAAATTCGCCGTTTTCGACGTTCAGACCCGAGTGCCGGGGGTCGGCCAGCAGCGCTTCGCGTTTCTGGGTCCCGTTTAGGAACAACCGGGCCAACGTAGCCGGCTCCACGTCGGCCGGGGCTGTGTCGGCGATGGCGCGCAGGGTACGCAGCAGCAGGAATCCTTGGGTGTTGGGCGGGCTGGTGAAGACGGTGTGGCCAGCGTATTCCGTTGTGATCGGTGACGTCGTTTCGGCTTCGTACTCGACCAGATCGGTCAGGCTGATGGGGCAGCCGAGTCGGCGCAGCCCGGCAACCAGGTCGGCCCCGAGGGAGCCTCCGTAGAGCGCGTCCGGTCCTTCCTGGGCGAGTTGCTCCAAAGACGCCGCCAGTTGTGGTTGTCGCAGGTTCTCGCCCTGCTCCAGGAGCCTACCGTTGGGCTTGAACAGGGCGGCTGAGCCTTGGTCTTTAGACAGTACGGCCTCATTTTCGATGATGGCCTCAGCCAGGGACCGGGACACCGGGACGCCTTCGGCCGCGTAGCGGATGGAGGCGGAGAACTGTGCTGGCCAATCCAGTCGGGCGCCGAACTTGCGGATTTCCTGCCATCCGCGCACCGCACCGGGAACCGTGATGGTATCCACTCCGCGTTCCGGGAGGGCGGTTTTGTAATGCTGTACCAGCCGTTCAGGGTCCTGCTTTTGGGGGGCCGGCCCGGTCGCGTTAATGCACGTCACGGCCCCGTCTGGAGTGCGGATAAGAGCCACAAGGTCGCCGCCGACGGCGGTGTTGTGCGGGTAAACAACGGTTAGGACGGTGGCGGCGGCAAGTGCCGCATCGATTGCGGTTCCCCCGTTGGCGAAGGCTTCTTCTCCAGCCAGGGTGGCGAGCGTGTGGGGCGCGGCAATGGCGCCGGTTCCGGCAGCGTGACGATTCATCTGGTGCGATCTTTCGACAAGGATGACGCGAAGACTAAAGGATCTTCGACAAGAAGGAGGCGGTGCGGGGATTCTGGGGGGCGTTGAATATCTGCTCCGGTGCCCCGGTTTCGATGATCTGTCCGTCCGCCATGACGATGATGCGGTCGGCGACCTCGCGGGCGAACCCCATTTCGTGGGTGACCACTACCATGGTCATGTGGTCGGAAGCCAGTTCCTTCATGACGTCCAGGACCTCGCCGATCATTTCGGGGTCCAGCGCGCTGGTGGGTTCGTCGAAGAGCATCAGCTCCGGTTTCATGGCCAGACCGCGAGCGATGGCGACGCGCTGCTGCTGTCCTCCCGAGAGCTGGGCCGGGCGTTTGTCGGCCTTGTCAGCCAGACCGACACGGGCGAGCAGCCGGTGTGCGTCGTCTATTGCCACGGCCTTGTCGATCTTGCGGACGCGGACCGGGGCGTGCCAGATGTTCTCCAGCACTGTCATGTGCGGGAAGAGGTTGAAGTGCTGGAAGACGAAGCCGATCTCCTCGCGCTGTCTGGCCAACTGCTTCGCGGAATCTTCGACCAGCTTGCCGTTGCCCAGCTTCCTGTAGCCAACCCGGTTTCCATTTACGTATAGGTCGCCCGAATCAATCCGTTCCAGATGGTTGATGGTGCGCAGAAAGGTGGTTTTGCCGGCACCGGAAGGACCGATGAGTACCACGACCTCGCCGCGGCGTACTTCTGTGCTGACATTGGTGAGGATCTGGCGTCCGCCTAGGGACCTGCAGACGTCCTTGGCGCTGACCAGCACTTCGGGTGCTTCGATGGAGGATGAGGTGTCAGGCATGGTCGGCTCCCTCGAGGACGAGTCGCTTCGGTGGTTTCGGTGACAAGGCCTTCTTCAGCAGCGAGCCTGAAGACCCGTTGCCCTGGCCGATTTGGCTGTTTAGCCTGCGTTCGATCGCTGCTTGGATGAAGGCCCAGAGCGTGGTCAGGAGCAGGTAATAAATGGCCGCGACGATCAGGATTTCGAAGGTCTTGAAAGTGGCAGAGCTGATGGCCTGCGCGACCAGGAACATCTCACTGACGCCGATTATGCTCAGAACCGAGGTGTTCTTCATCAAGCCATTGAAGTTGTTGCCCAGGGGGGGAACGATGATGCGCATGGCCTGGGGAAGAATGATCCAGCGCATGGCCGCTCCCGGACGCATGCCGAGGGCCATTGAGGCCTCCGCCTGGCCCTTGTCCACCGAAGCGAGCCCGGCGCGGACAATTTCCGACACGTAGGCGCTTTCGTTGATGACCAGACCCAGGACAGCGGCCTGGACGGCCGCGAGGATATTGAAACCCATGAGGCTCACATCCTCAAACTTGAACAGTCCGAGGGCCGCGAAACCGAGGTAGATGATCATCAGCTGGACCAGCAGTGGGGTGCCGCGCACGATCCAGATATAGCCGGCAGCAAACCAGCGTAGCGGCGCATATCGGGAACGGCCCAGCAGGGCAATTGCGGTTCCGACGACAAGGGCGAGAGTCATGGCGACGACTGAGATGGCGATGGTCAGGCCCAGCCCGGCCAGGAAGGCCGGGCTGGGGGTGAAGAGGCTTTGAAGGAAGAATTCCCAATCAAATTGCATGAAGGTGTGCTTTCAGTCGATGTGGACAGGAAGCACGTCCCGGTGGAGGGACGCCGCTAATTCTTGATGGACATGGGTTCCTGCTTGAACTTTTTCAGGACCTCGTCGTAAGTGCCGTCGGAGATGAGAGAGTTCAACGCCCCATCGATGGCCCCTTGGAGTTCTTTATTGCCCTTCTTCACAGCCGCACCGATCCGGATGGTTCCGAAGGGTTCCCCTGCGACCTCAAAGTCGGCGGAGGCTTCATTCTGGTAGTGCAGCACCGCGGTGGAAGTGCCTGCGTAGGCATCGACTTGGTTGGTGAGGATCATCTGCATGGCGCTTGGGGTGTTGTCGTTGTTCACGATTTTCAATTCGGGCTTGCCTTCCGCGGCGCAGGCAGACTGCTGCTCCTGAGCAAGCAGAGCGGCCGTGGTTCCGATGGTAGCGACCACCTTGGTGCCGCACAGGCTGTCGTCCATCCCGGTGATTCCCTTGGGGTTGCCGGCGGCCACGGCGAGAGAGGAGCCGGACATGATGTAAGGGACAAAGTCCACGATTTCTTCGCGTTCGGGCTTCATGTAGAGCGATGACATGATGACGTCACACTTGCCGGCCTGGAGCGCCGGCACGATTGAGGCGAACTTGATATCGACGAATTTGGTCTGCAGCCCCAGTTGCTTGCCAATGTTTTCTGCGAGTTCGACCTCCACACCAACCGGCTTCTGGGAGGCATCGTAGCTGTAGTATGGCGGCTCGCCTCCACTGAGACCCATGCAGACAGCGAGCGTGCCGGCAGCCTGCACGACCGGCGGGGAGACTTGGGCCTCGGCGGTGTTCCCCACGGCCGTTGGTGTGCTGCATCCTGCGGCAAGCAGCACCGTTGCCGCCGCCGCCGCCGACACGGGTAATGAATGGAACTTCTTCGTTCGCGACATATGGTTTTCCCTTGTCCGATAAACCGATGGTAGGACCAAGGCGAATGTGACGTGGTCCACTTGGGAATGGTAGTGGGACTTTCAGCTGTTGCAAACCCCTGCCGAAAATGAAACGGCAGTGTTACTGTGAAAAGCGTTGGACCGTTTCATTCTGGTCCGACCAGAGGAGGGTCAATGGACTGGGCATCACTTCGTACGACAACTTTGAGCCGATCGGATTCCTTGGCGCTGACTTTGGAGAGGCTGATCATCTCCGGGGAAGTTGGAGAGGGGTCACGCCTTCCACCGGAGCGCGAACTGTCTGCCGAGCTTGGTGTGTCACGAACGTCCTTGCGTGATGCCTTGAAATCGCTGGAACTGAAGGGGCTCATCGACCGAAGCCCCGGAACGGGCACTGTCGTGATCGACCCGCAGCGATCTCCGCAGGCTAACGTCTTGGCCTCAGGCCTTGATGTGGAGTCAGCCTCCCTGGCTCAGGTTATGGACGTTCGCGCCTGCATCGAGCCTCCGGTAGCTTCAAGAGCCGCTATGAACGCGAGCAAATTGGAAGTGGTGCAGTTACGCAACCTGCTGGATGAGATGAAAGCCGCCCAGACACCAAAACAGTTTGCCGAGCTGGATAGGATATTCCACCGCGGAATTGCCATCTACACCCATAACCCGTTGTTGCCACGGCTGCTGGACCGCATCACGGAGATCATCGAGGTCAGCAGGGGCGACAGCTACTTAACGCCCTCACGCCAGCGCTCATCGTTGGCCGAACACGCAGCCATCGTTGAGGCCATAGAGTCTCGGGATCCCGCCGCCGCATACGAAGCGGCTGACCGCCACATCCGGTCGATTCAGAGGCGCTTCAACGCAGAGCCGGCGACGCGCCGCTGAGCTCTGGCTAACAAGCCGCGAAGGTCGGGCGCCGTTCCGTCTCCCGGTTCGAACGCCGCAAGCAGATCGGCCAGATCGGCGAATTGTGCAGGCCCCTCACCAGGCCCTATTCAACAAGCCGATACTCCACGTCATGTAAAAGCTGGCATCTCACTTCGAGTCTTCAGCGATTAGGAAGGGCGGGAGATGTCCGGAACGGTGGGACAAGCCGCGTGTACCCCTGCTATAGCGCGGAGCTCTCAGGGGCCGCTTTTCTCTTGCGGTTGATGAGGCGCAGAGCAGCTAGGACTTCTGCCATGTCTTTGCCACCGAGCCCTGCTTCCATGGCTTCGTCGAGAACTCTGTAAGCCGCCTCTGAAGCCGGAAGGGTGAGTTGCTCCCGACTCGCAAGATCCAGGGCTAGGCCAAGATCCTTACGGATCAGGGCAACAGGAGCGGCTACACCGGCCGTGTCCGGAGAAAGGAATGCTTCCCTCTTGTACTGCACGTAGGGAGCGCCGGCCGCGCTACTAGCCAGAACATCGTAGAAGACCTCTGGGTTTAGTCCGCCTACTTCGGCGATGAGCAACCCCTCAGCGACGGCTTGGCTAAGACCGGTGAGGACAGCGTTGACCGCGAGCTTGGCGGCTGAGCCTGAACCGACGGGACCCGTGTGGAACTGCGCAGCGCTCATTGCGCTGAGAATGGGACGAATATGCTCAAACTGCGTGAGCGCCCCCCCCACCATGGACGAGATCGTGGCAGCTTCAGCCATGGAGACGCTGCCAGAGACTGGCGCGTCGACGATGTCGAATTCACAGGCAGTCGCCAATTCACGGACCAGTTCCGGCCCAACCGTGCCCATCACGACGTGAAGATGGGTCCTGGGGGCATCGGCTAGCCCATTCACCACAAACTCGCGAGTTGTCGCTCCATCAGGCAGCATGCTCATGGTCAGCGGGGCTTTGGTAAGTTCGTCGGGTGAATTCACGATCGTGAGGCCGTCGATAGTTTGATTTAGCCCAGGATCGTAGGCGAGTACCGTGTGACCCGCCCGTGCGAGGTGACTAGCCATAGGGCGACCCATTCGTCCGAGCCCTGCGAATCCGATTAGCACAGGAACGCTCCTTTGGCTTGCTGAGTCGTATAGCGTACTTCTGGCTGACATGCCCGCGAATTTGGGCTACTAATCGGTGGCACTGGCTGCTCCTAGATTGCGGTGGACCGCGGGTCATTGCGGACCATGAGTGGTGCTGTTCAGTATGATTGTGCAACGGCCGACCCTGTGTCAACTAATAATAAACAGCATGGGCGCGAAGCAGCTGAGCACGCTAGTTGACCAGACGAGGCGGCACGGAGAACTATTCGAAGCGAGACGTACAGTGGGTGACGTGAACCGAAACGAAACAGCCGGCGGAGCCCGACTCCTTGGAGGCCGGCTACGAGAAGCGAGGACGGCTGCCAATGTGTCGCTGCGGGAAATGGCGCGTCGGGTGGGAGTATCCCCGAGCTTTATGTCTCAAGTGGAACGGGACCTTGCTGCTCCTTCCGTAGGAACCTTATACAGCATCGTTTCGGAGCTTGGGCTGAGCCTTGACTCGTTGATGCAAGACCGGCAGACATCGGATGCTGGATCCTCTAATGCCGCTTCGGACGAGGCAACTGCAACCAGTTCGACATCGGAAGCGGTCGACGAAAACGTCCCTCCTGATGGTGTTATACATCTGCCGGACGTAGGGAATTTGCCGGGTCTACAGCGGGCGAATGAGCGTCCTGAGATTTTTTTGGGAGGCGTCCGGTGGGAACGGCTTACGCCGGACGATGATTCCCAGGTTGAGTTCCTACGGGTGACTTACAGAAGCGGCAGCGAGTCATGCCGGCCGGACAATCTTGCCCATCACGGTGGCAAAGAATACTTTCATATCCTGTCCGGGCGATTAGATGTGCAAGTGGCCTTTGCCCGGCAGACGATGTCCCCTGGCGACAGCATCAATTTCGACTCATCGATTCCACACCGTTTGAGTAACCCATACGCTGAGGAATGCATTGCTATCTGGTTTGTAGTCGGGCGACACTGAGGTAATAAGGGCCCCCTATACCTCCGAGCGCTTCGGCCGGCGCCCTAGGGGACCTCGCGCCCGGCGACGCCTGCACAACTGGGAACGGCCGCGCCAAGGAATACGCTGCATACCGTGATAAGCGTCGAAGGCAGGACTGCCAGGCGCTTCGAGCCCTTCGCGAGTCCTTCTAGCTGCTCCAAAGCCTTTGTCTTAAGGCACCCAACGCTTGCCGGAAGTTATCCCTAGCTAGTACCGGCTTGTATAGTTACAGTTGACATGACTGTGCAGTACTGATTACTTTGAAGCGATGGCGGTCTACGCAGGTGCCGCGTCCGCCTCATCTGTAGCGGCTGCCGCGTTGCCAGAGTTGACACCGAAGGATAAGACCTTGATTACTGAAACAACTGCTGTGGCCGTTTCCGACCTGCAGAACATGGAACAGAGGCGCTACGAGGCCATGACGAATCAGGATGTGGAAACCTTCCGGTCCTTGTGTCATCCCGATCTTGTTTACACGCATTCGAATGGTGATAGGGATTCCCTCGACTCCTACCTGCAAAAGTGCCGGTCCGGCTACTACGTTTACCACCGGATCGAGCATCCCGTAGAGCAAATTATTGTCGTCGGGGATACGGCAGCCGTCGTCGGCAGAATGCGGGCAGACATCACCGCAGCCGGTAAGGAAAAGCACCTGGACAACAGCTCGCTGGCGGTCTGGGTGCGGGTTGAGGGCGAATGGAAACTTTTGGCCTACCAGCCGACGGTCCTCCCTGCAGACTAGCGCCCACCGTACACATCATCTAGCACTCCGGAGCTAAAAATGAGTTTGGAATTCACCCACACGACCCTTGCCCAGCGCGTCGCTTTTGGCACGGGCAAGGCCGCCGAGAACCTTGCCGCTGAAGTGGACCGTCAGGGAGCCCGGCGTGTAATGCTTGTCGCCGCTGAGGCAGAAGCCGACATTGCCCGCAGCGTCTCTTCTCACATTCAGATCGCTTTGGAGTACAACGACGTTGTTATGCACGTCCCTGTTGAGAAGGCGGAGAAAGCTCGTTCCGCGGCTTTGGACGCCCAAATTGACCTGATCGTTTCGGTCGGTGGCGGTTCTACGACAGGCCTGGCCAAGGCGGTTGCGCTGACTTCGGGTCTGCCCATCGTCGCTGTGCCCACAACGTATGCAGGTTCCGAGGCGACCAATGTCTGGGGGTTGACTGAGGCGGCCCGGAAGACCACTGGTGTAGACGACAGGGTGTTGCCGGCTGCGGTTATCTATGACGCAGAGCTCACCCTGTCTCTGCCTGTTGAGATGTCCGTTGCTTCTGGGCTCAACGGTATGGCTCATTGCGTGGACTCGATGTGGGGCCCGCGCGCTGATCCCATTAATCAGGCGTTAGCAGCTGAAGGCATTCGTGCCCTGAACTCCGGGTTGCTCGGCATCGTCGCCGATCCGCGTGGCCGTGAGGGCCGGGAGCAGGCGCTTTACGGGGCCTACCTGTCTGCCGTTGCCTTCGCTTCGGCCGGGTCCGGGCTGCACCACAAGATCTGTCACGTGCTCGGAGGTACTTTCAACCTCCCTCACGCTCAAACCCACGCGACAGTGCTTCCGTATGTGTTGGCCTTCAACGCGCCCGAGGCACCTGAAGCGACGGCTCGTATCGCAGCTGGCTTCGGAACAGGCGATGCCCTTGAAGGGCTCCAGATTTTGCGTCAAAAGTTGGACGCGCCGAAGGCTTTGGCAGACTTTGGATTCAGTGCAGATGGGATCGAGGAAGCCGTGGAGGTCGTGCTGCCCGCAGTCCCGACGAATAACCCCCGTCCGGTAACCCAGGAAAACCTGACGCTTCTCCTGCAGGCCGCTCTCAAGGGGGATGACCCACGAACACTGTCTGCTCCGGTACTGGAAGGAGTCCGTCCATGAGCGACAACGTCTCCTACGATACGGGTGCTCTTGCTCCTTCGGGATCCGAGGTCTCGACACAACAGCATGTTGTCGAGGAACGACTCACCGCCAATGTACTGCAAAGCTTTGCGGATTGTGCCGATCCCCGGCTTAGGGAGCTGATGCGATCGTTGGTGCGGCATCTGCATGCATTCGTCCGAGATGTTCGCCTAACCGAGGGCGAATGGAACAAAGCGATCGAGTTCCTGACCGCGGTTGGCCACATCACGGATGACAGGCGTCAGGAGTTCATCCTCCTCTCCGACGTACTGGGAGTATCGATGCAGACTATCAACGTGAACAACGTGGCTTACAAAGACGCGACCGAGGCCACGGTGTTCGGACCGTTCTTTGTTGACGACGCCCCGGAGATCCCCATCGGAGGGGACATCGCGGGCGGCGCCCCCGGCCAACCCTGCTGGGTTGAAGGCACAGTGCGAGATACCGAGGGGAGACCGGTGCCCGGTGCGCGTATTGAAGTCTGGGAAGCAGACGAAGACGGCTTCTATGACGTGCAATACTCTGACGGCCGGGTCGGCGGACGCGCCCATCTGTTCGCTGATCAGGACGGACGGTACAGCTTTTGGGGGTTGACGCCCACCCCGTACCCCATTCCACACGACGGTCCCGTGGGACAGATGCTCGCAGCTACGGGCCGCTCACCCATGCGCGCAAGTCACCTGCACTTTATGGTAACCGCTCCCAGACTGCGGACCTTGGTAACGCACATCTTCGTCCGGGGCGACGAACTCCTAAAATCCGACACCGTGTTCGGTGTCAAGGAATCGCTGATCAAGGACTTCGACGAACAGACGGGCGAAACGCCCACGCCGGATGGCCGGAATCTCGGCGGCCGTAATTGGGCGCGAGTCCGCTTTGACATCGTTTTGGCACCCGCTGAGGTTTAGATGGTCAGCGCACCGGTATTGCTGAATGCCGGTGCGCTGTTGGTGCCCTTGCCCTGAATTAGACTCCTCTTAAGCTTGGCGTCTACAGCCCACGCTTCTTCCAAATCCGCACATTGCCTGGGCCGAAACTTGTCGAAGCAGTGCACTACGTGTTGCGGCGCCGGTTTTCAATTGCTTGGCGCACGATCTTCTGTTCCTGCAGGCCAATTGTGACCTAGCGCAGGAAGGTTCTCGGCTCAAGCCAGGGGAGTAAGCCGAAGCCGGAGAGCGGGTACTCTGGCAAGTTTCGCGGACTGCTGCTGCACAAGATGCTGTTCACTCAGGCAGCGGGGCCCGAGGCGGTTGAATCTTAGCCCTGGCTTATCCCTGAGGTGTTTGCGACGGCCTCTTCCGGCGGTGACGAGGACGAACTGCGCGACCTACAAGGACAGCATGGCCGATCCCTATAGGTCGCGCGAGTTCTACTTAATGCAGTCTGCGTCAGCGCGGTGGTCAGTTGAACATGACTCCACCATTGACGTCGAGGGTCGCTCCGGTGATGTAGGACGCCCGTTCCGATGCCAGGAACGCTACCGCGTCAGCGATGGTGGCGGGCGGTCCCGCATAACCGAGCGGGATCTTCGCCCATTCGATGTTCTTCATCTCGTCGAACGAGATCCCGCGCTGTTCAGCTTCCACTTGCAGAGCGCTGCGATGCATCCCAGTATCGATGTTGCCCGGCGCCACTGCGTTTGCCCTTATACCCTTTTCTGCCAGCTCTGCTGCCAGGCACTGAGTCAGACTGATGACTCCAGCCTTCGAAGAGCAGTATCCGGAGAAGTATGCATGTCCGGCGCGGCCCCACCAGGACGCTATCGTCACAATGGATGCGCCGGCGTGCTCTGGCATAAGAGGGATGAGCGAGCGGGTGCAGAGGAATACACCGCGGAGATTCGCCCCATGCACCTCGTCCCACTGGTCGATCGTCATCTGCGTGACCGGGGTGGCATCCTGAACGACTCCGGCAATCAAAGCCAGAACGTCGACCCGACCGGACCATGTTTCGACAGCGGCGCGCATAGCTTCGACGGAATCCGGTGATGCGACGTCACACACCAAGGCGAGGACAGGGGTGTTCGGGAACTCGCTCTGGATGCTTGCCGCGGCCGAATCCACCAATTCCTGATTCATCTCGCAGAGGACGAGAGCATGCCCTTCTTCAGCGAAACGGGTGGCGGCGGCGCGGCCGATACCCCCGGCTGCCCCGGTGATTAGGGCAACAGAAACGGAGGAATTGATTGGCTTCCCGGTCACACCAACACCATTCCACCGTCGATCATGATTACTTGGCCGGTGAGGTAGTCAGAGTCCTTGGAAGCCAAGTAGAGCGCTGTTCCGACAATATCTTCGACCTGAGCCGGGCGTCCCTTCAGAATTCCTTCAGAGAAGTCTTTCATGGCCTGTCCCGGTTTCTCTGAGTCGCCGATCTCCATAAGGTCGCTGTCGAGCTTGGCCCACAGGGGAGTGTCCACTACTCCCGGAGCGAATGCGTTGACAGTGATGTCATGCTCTGCGAGCCCTCGAGCGGCCGCTTGCGTCAGGGAGATCACTGCCGCCTTCGAAGCCGAGTACGGCGCAAAGCTTGGGAATCCCTGCCGGCCTGCCATCGAAGCCGTGTTAATGATCTTGCCTCCGCCGCCTTGGGCCATGAACTGCTTTGCGACCTCCTGCATTCCGATCAAGGTGCCCAAGGCATTGACTTCCATGATGCTTCGGAAATTTTCCTCAGTAATGTCCAGAAACTGCAGGGGGCGATTGAACCCTGCATTGTTGAACCAAACGTCGATGCGTCCAAAGGCCTCAACGGTCGCGAGGACAGCTGCCCTCACCTGTTCCCGCTTGGCAACGTCAGCCTGAACGGCGACGGCAGTTCCCCCGTCGGCCTGGATGCTCTCGGCAGCGGCCTGAGCCGACTCCAAATTCAGATCTGCAATAACAACCTTGGCGCCTTCAGCAGCCAAGGACTTGGCAATGCCAAGACCCATGCCGCTGGCGGAACCTGTCACGACGGCAACTTTACCTTCAACCCGTTTCGTCATCCCTCTTGTCCTCTCCTGATTTATTGCTTTCATTTCTCGGGCCGAGCGGCGGCCCAAAATCATACGGCGGTGTAGCCGCCGTCTACCGGGAGGATTGTCCCGGTGATCCAGCTGGCGTCGGGACCTGCGAAAAATGCGACAGCCCCCGCCACATCTGATGCCTCACCCACGCGGCCCAATGGGTGGGAGTCCTCGACTGCTTTCCTGCGCCCTGGATCGCTCAAGTAGTCCTCGGTCATGGAAGTACGTACAAATCCCGGAGCGACTGCGTTTACCGTGATCTGATGTGAGGCCATTTGGAATGCCAAGGCCTTGGTCAGCTGGTTGATTGCGCCCTTGCTCATGCAGTAGTGCGCTCCGGAATCGCTGCCTACCAGGCCGGCGATGGACGAGATGAACACAATTCGTCCGCCCTCACCCTGTTCACGCAGAATCCGGGACCCTTCGCGAGCCGTCCACCAGGCACCCTCTTGATTTACCCGTGTTACCCGCTGGAACGTCTCGAAGTCTTCTTCGGGCAGGTGCACAGGCGGCTGGGGAGATATGCCTGCATTGGCGACGATGACATCGAGGCGTCCGTATTCGTGCAGCGCGGTCTCGTAGAGGGAGATAACAGAAGCGCTATCAGTTACGTCCGTGCGGTGGAATAGCGCCTTCCCGCCCCGTTCCTTTATCAGGCTCTCGGTGGACTGAGCTCCGTCAAAGCCGGGCGAATGGGGGTCGGGGCGAAGGTCAGCACAGACGACGTCAGCACCGTCCTGAGCGAGGCGCAGTGCGATGGCACGTCCATTGCCGGAAGAAGATCCGGTAACGACTGCGACTTGTCCGTCGAGGTTTCCGGTAGTCATGAGGCAGCCTCCACAGCTACTCGGTTTCGGGTGGCCGCTAACTTGCGTTGTCGTCTGATCCCGGCCAGAACGAAGTCAACCGTGATTACGGTGAGCAGGAGGACACCGGTCAGCAGTTCTGTAACGAACGATTGGGCACCGCTGGCAGCCATCCCGGCTGAGAGAACGGAGAGGATGAGGACGCCCAACACGATGTTGATGATGTCGCCCCGTCCTCCATACAAACTGATTCCGCCGATCAGGCATGCGGCGACGGCGGTAAGCAGCAGGGTGCCGAAGCTGTCGGGAGTTGCCGAGGCCCCCTTCAGGCTGGTCAAAGCGCCGGCAAGGGCAGCTGTTCCTCCGGAGAGCGTGAAGGACACCATCAGTGCGCGTTTGACCGGTACACCTGCGGCAGCGGCTTCGTTGCGGGCTCCGCCAATTGCGTAAACTTCACGGCCCCATCGAGTCCACGCGAGGAAAATGCCAATGGCGACGATTACGGTGACCGCGACGAGCGACGCCGGGGAGAAGATGCCGAAGCGAAGCAGGAGGGGGTCGGTGGCGCGGAAGTTGGTTAGCGTCACTGGCCCACCGCCTGCTACCAGCCATGCGGCGCCACTGAAGAGGATCAGTGTTCCGACGGTGAAAACCATCGAATTGATGCCGAGTTTGGCGATCAGGAAGCCCTGCAGCAGGCCCAGTAGAACCCCTGTCATGGTCGCGATAACGATACTGGGCAGGAGTCCCAGATCCCCGACCTGAATGGCGATGACACCTGACAGAACGGCCATGGAACCGACTGACAGGTCCAACTCCCCGCAGATCATCGTGACGGCCAGACCGGCGGCTACGATGCCGACCAGCGAGAGACGCTCAAGGGATGCGTACACCGCTGCGGAGCCCGAAAATGTGGGCACCATGATGAGCAGGACTGCTGCGACGATCAGGAGGACGCCCAATTGAAGGCCGTAATTTCGGCCGATGAGGTTGAGTGATCTCATTTGGCTGCCGCCTTTCGAAGTATGTGGAGGGCTGAGACAACGATCACGACCAGCAGCCCGACACCGAGTATGCGCAGTCCCGTGGGGAACCCGTGTAGCAGCATGATGTTTCCCAGGACCACAATGATCAGCGCGCCCACGGCCGAGCGAATGGGGGAACCTTCACCACCTTGGATTGCGGTTCCTCCTACGAGTACGGCCGCAACCGTGTCGATCGTCAAGTTCGAGAGATCGTTCGAAGTGACTTGACCCAGTTGGCCTGCAGAGAGAACACCGGCTACCGCCATGCCGAGCGACATGATCGCGAAGGCCCAGATCGTCGTGGAGCGGATCGAAATTCCGCTGATCTTTGCTGATTCGCGGTTGTACCCGACCAGTGTGATCCTGCGTCCCGGAACGGTCCTATCCACGATGAACCAGACCAGCGCAGTAAAGATGAAGAACACGTAGACGGGCAGCGGTAGCCCCAGGAAACTTCCTGTAGCAATCCAGCCGATGTCGGCACTATTTGCAGTGACGACGCTGCCGCCCGTGAGGAATGTGACTATGCCGTAAATGATCGAGCCCGCCGCCAGCGTGGTGATGACCGGGTTGAGGCCCGCCGCCACTACGAGCGCCTGAATGACGCCTACAACCAGGAGCGTACCGACCGACACGAGCAGAGCGAGGGGCAGCGGCCACCCCGCTGCCGCAGTCGTCAGGAACAGGATTGCGGCAAGCATGGTGGACTGCGAAGCACCGAGCGAGAAAAAGTTACCCGAAAGCGTGATCGGGGTCATGCCCACCGCAACAATGCCCACGATGGCGGAGTTGATCAGGATGGCCCGCGCATTGTCGAAGGTCAAGAAAGAAGGAGTCGTCAACGTAGCCAAAACCACGAGGACCAAGAGCAGCAAGGGCAGACCCCACCGGGAAACCGTCTGGACCACCTTCTGGCCATTACTCTGTGCTCGAACTGCCGCTGCGCGGGTTGTCTCCGGGCGGGACGTAGTGGTGGTCATGCGGGCACCTCCTCGTTCTGCATGACTTCACGGACCAGCGATTGTTCCGTCCACTCCTCGCAGGGGCGGAAGGACGAAAGGGAACCACGGCTGAAGGTTCCAATCACGTCGCATAATCCAAAGATCTCGTTGGTATCGGATGAGGAAACGACGACTACCAGTCCTTCATCGGAAAGTTGACGCAGTTTTCGGTAGATCTCTGATCGGGCACCGACATCCACCCCACGCGTTGGTTCTTCCACCAGCAGTACCTTGGGTGAGATGCCCAGCCATTTCCCTAGCACAACCTTTTGCTGGTTGCCGCCGGACAGGGTCCCCACTGTCGATCCCAAGCGAGCTCGATCGATTGCGAATTCTCCGGCGATCTGGGCAGCCTGGGCCTTTTCACCTCCGGCCGAAACCACTCCGAGGGAAGAGACCCGCTCAATCCAAGGTGATGAGAGGTTTCGTTGAATTGAGGCACCTGCGAATATGCCGTTCTTCTTCCGGTCTGCGGAACAGTACGCAACGCCGGACAGAATGCCTGTTCGACGCGAGGTCAGCTGCATGGGCTCTCCGTCAAGCAAGGCCCGGCCGCTTAGGACCGGAACGATGCCGGCCAGAGCCTGTACAAGCTCCGAAGCGCCTGATCCGAGCTGTCCTGTCAGACCGAGGATTTGTCCGCGGTGCACCTCGAGGTCGACGGGTGCCTTAAGCCCTGGAACCGTTAGCTGCTCGAGGCGTAAGGCGACTTCGCCTTCACGCTGTCCCCGCTCTGGATACATGTCGCCCAGCTCGCGGCCCAGCATCATTGTGATGACTTTGTCCACATCCAGATCCGCGACGTCGACAGACGAATGACTCTGGCCATTGCGGAAGATGGTCACGCGGTCGGCAATCTCGAAAACCTCGTTCAGCCTGTGCGTCACGTAGACGATGCTTCGACCTTCGGCCGCCAGGGTGCGGACCACGCCTAGCACCCGCACAATTTCGGCATCCGAGAGCGCCGCAGTGGGTTCGTCAAAGATGACGATCTTAGCGTCTCGAGCCAAGACCTTCGCGATCTCCAGGAGCTGCATTTCCGCTACTGAAAGATCCTCGACCAGCGTCCGGCCGTCGATGTGTCCGAGTCCTACCCGTTCAAGCAGACCCGCCGCGTTGCGGTGCAGCCGCTTAGGACTCCACCACACCGGGGCGTCGCGTTGACCCAGAACGAGGTTCTCGGCAACGCTCATGGTACCGACAGTGCTGTATTCCTGTTGGACGACGGAAATCCCTGCCAGTTGGGAGGCGGCTGAAGAAGCAATGTCCTTCGGCTCCCCGTCAATCTCGATGGTCCCCGTGTCGGGGCGAACAAGCCCGGACAGCACCTTGACAATGGTGCTCTTTCCCGCACCATTTTCACCCAGCAATGCCATGACTTCACCGGGGCGGAGTTCAAAAGTAACGCCGTCGAGAGCCTGGACCGCGCCGTAACGTTTGCTGATGTTGCGGGCGGATAGACGGAGCGGCACGTTGTCGGCCATCGCTTCTACTTTCTCGATGTTGCTGTGATCGGCGGTGGCCCCCGTGAGCTGACGGCCACCACCATTTCTCTGGGTGGTTAGAAGACCAATTCCTCGATTCCGAGACCCCAAATCTTGAAGCTGGCGTAGTCCGACGGCAGAATCGGCGGGCTAGGAATGAACGTGGCGTCGAACGGGGCTTCGGTAGTCAATTCGGGCTTCACCTCGTCCGGGGAGATGGTGGTCTCCCCGCTCTGAGTTGTCCCTGCCGCGAGGTATTTAGCCGCAGTGTCAACCGCCAGTTCACCCTCGATTACGGGCGACTGAACGACAGCCGAATAGATCTTGCCGTCACGCAGGGGCTTCTTGTCGCCCGAGTAGTCGCCGGCGATGATGATTACATCTTTGCCAGGTGCCAACCCGTTCTGCTCCAGGGCTTTGATAACCCCGACGGCTACGTTGTTCGAGTGAGCATAAATGTAGTTGATGCCCTTGCTCTTAAATTTAGGGATAATCTGGCTGGCCGCTTCGAAACCGCCCTGCGCGTCGACGGTAGGAGCCGGTTCGGAAGCGAGTTTGTTAAACGTGTCGCCTACGGCATTGGCAAATGAAGATGTGCGATCAGTTCCGGCCTGGTACCCAGTCGGAAAGGAAATTTCGATGAGATTTGGCTTGCCTTCCGGACCGTCAAACTGGGCTCCCGCGGCCTGCTCCTCTTCGACGGACTTCAGCGCCATTTCGCCCGCTGCAGTCCCTATCCCGAGGTCGCTTACACCGGCGTAGGCCGCGACGAACTCTTTGCCAGCCTCCGGCACGGATTGGTTGAACTGGATGACAGGCGCCTTGGCCGAGAGCAGCCTGCTGGAATTTACTCCAGCCTCGGCGCTGGCAGGCCAGTAGAGAATGGCCGCGGCATCTTCGCCGGTGGCGAGCCATTGCTGCACTTGCTGGTCTTGTTCATTCTGGTCGAAATTGTTCTCCACAATCTTGACCTTGTAGTTGAGTTCCTCCGCCTCCGCTCTAACCGCATCGGCGCCGGCACCAAGGTAAGAGTTCGCGGTACTGGGCATGAAGACGACCAGGGACTTACCGTTTCCGTCCAGGGACCCGGTTCCTTCAACGGCTGCAGCTGCACTGTCAGCGGAACCTGTACTGCCGCATGCCGACATTCCAAACATGAGTGCAACTCCAGCTGCAGCTGCAACAATCGGACGCTTAAGAAGCATCGTCGATCCCTTCTGAAAGTTTCTCTAGGAGCCCTCCGCCGGACCAGTTCGCGGCATCGCAGATGTGCTGGGCTAGTGAACACAATCACATCTTGGTTCACGCAATGTCAAGTAGGAGCACACTTATGTTCACTATGTGTCCTGCCACCTCCCCGAGGGACTCCAATGGGTCCTTGGCCTGAGGCTAGAATGCCTCTCGTGCCCGCCAATACCGCTGTCTGACCCTGCTACGCACGGCTTCGTCACTTACAGAGAACACGGACGCATGCAGTGAAAATCACCACACTTTCGTGCATAATGAGTGCTCACGCTCAATGCGCGGGGCGCGGTATCGAGCAACGAAAGCCGACGCCTGTAAACTGGACGTCAACATTGATCAACCAACAGGTGACAGGCAACTGCTGAGGGACACGGAGGAAGCGGCCAATGGCAATTGCCGAAAAACTTAGATCGAGCGAAGCCTTGGGCGCGCGCATCCGAGAAGCGCGCAAGAGGTCGAGAATGTCGCTGCGTGAGCTCGGCAGGCGGGTAGGCGTCTCCGCCAGTTTCGTTTCGCAAGTCGAGCTGGGCAGGGCAACCCCGTCCATAGGTACTCTCTACGCGATCGTGTCGGAACTGGACCTTTCCCTGGACGCCCTCATGGATAACAGCGCGATCCGGGCTGAATTCGAACCCGGTGGGGAAGCGGCAATCGGATCGAGTCACGACGTCGAAATGCCACCGATCCATCGAGAGATGCCGGGGCTGCAGCGGGCTAGTGAAAGACCTCAAATCAACATCTCCGGGGTCAAGTGGGAGCGTTTGACGACCACGGATGACCCCTTGGTCGAGTTCTTGCGTGTCACCTACACCGCTGGAAGCGAATCATGCGGCCCCGAGGATATGATGAGGCATTCAGGGCGCGAGTATATCCACATTCTTTCTGGGCGATTGGATGTGCAGGTAGCTTTTGACCGGGCGGCACTTGAAGCAGGAGATAGCCTCAATTTCGAGTCATCAATTCCGCATCGCCTCAGCAACCCATATGACGTGGACTGCGTAGCTTTGTGGACTGTTGTCGGCAGACACGGTTACGCTCACCCGCGCGATCTATCTGCGCAAATTCAGGGAGAGCTGTCCACACTGGACGAATCGCTGCCCCCGGATCATTATTCCGCGTGGACATCTGCACAAGGGGCGGGATTGGGGTAGCGCTGCGCTTGATTTGGCTTTTCAGCTCGAAAGAACCGCGCTGAGCCTCCCGCAGGTGCACAACGGATTACGCCGATAACCTACCTTATGACAAGTAGAACAGTGATTATTGCATTTGATGCGAATAGACGTGTCCCCTGTTCCATCAGGTTCCTGCGGCATTTTGGCGCACTTGGGAGCAGGGACCGCTGAGCATGGTCCCACCACTGGATCTTGTGGACTGAAGCGAGTGCGTCGCGCACAGCGGCGTGTTGGGCGGTTTCGCGCACCTGCGCTTCGTATGCGGTTTGGGGTCGTGCTGCTCGCGCTGGGCAGGGATTCCTGCTATTCGGCAAGGGTTTCGGCCAGTCGCCAGGCGGTCATAGGGGATTGCCTGAGACTGCCGTCCACTACCTCGTCAACGCCGATCCACTCATGATCGGTATCCCCCCTCGTAGTTGTTCTGGCCTCTGGCTGGTTCTAGCGGCCCAGCACTGGTCCGGTCTCCGCGCCCCGTGCTGCTGGCGGGCCGCGGTCTTTTCGAGTGCGGACGGGGCCGCCGAGGCAGGGCGGACCGGCCATGCCGCGACGTCCGATGTCCGCCGCGCGACCGGCCAGTACCGACACCGGCTGACGGGCTCTGCCGGACCAGAACCGGCTTTGACGTCGTCGCGGTGAACGGTGGCTGTTGCTCAGTGACCAGGTACCGGTGGCATGCCCGACGAACCTTGACTAAGTGGGACGGGAAAATCGCCGAGGTGATGGCCGGAATTCTGCGCGCCGATTCGTCGTCATCGATGACATTGGCCTGCTGGCTGTGGCCTCCGACGCCGTTGAAGGCATCTACAGGGTCGTCGATGCCGCCAGAAAAAACGCAGTGTGGCAGTCTCAATGCTCGTTGTTCAGAGCGCAGTTCTTGGGCGAGAGACCGCGACGATGCCTTCTCCGACGTGTTGGGCGGGAACAATCGTGTGCTGGGACTTCGCAGCCTCTACTGCTGCCATGGCGACGGCAGCGGCAGGTTCTGGGTGCCGGTGAAGCCGGCTGCGGCGAGGAGCTTCGCTTCGTGCCATTCCTTCGCGGCCTCCACGAACCTTTGATCTGTGAGGTGCTCACTGCCGGCGCCGTTGAAGTTCGCTGTCGTTTCTTCCCGCAGATGCTCGATCGTGGGGCCGTTGATCCCGTCCTTGCCAATCAGGTGCATGCGCTCCTTCACAACATAGTCGGCGGCTTCGACGTCCTCCGGTGTCCTCGCGTCGTGGGCGCTCTGTCAGTCGGCCCAGCGGGCCCAGACTGGGCTGGCGTAGGTTCTCTGGCAACCCGATCGCGGCCCGTTGCGACCGTTGTCGAGAGCCACGGCCCCGCACGCAAGAGCCGCAGGGATCAGCGCGGTCAGCGCCTGACCGGTCCCAAGCGCACCAGCGCGGATCCCCGCCCGGAACGGGTGGTGGCTGATAGGCCGTCTTCGTGCACTTTCACAGGCCATCGGGAATCATGCCACCGAACCGGTGGCATGATTCCCGCGGCGGTCCGCTGGGGGCGGCATTGGGCGTGTGTTCCTAGCCTTGTTGCTGCGACGGCGTCCAGTTCGATGATGTGTTTGGAACGTGCGAACCGGAGATAATGCCAGGCCCGGGTTATTTGGTGACCTTGCCCATCCGGGCGGCGATGGGGGTGGTGAACAGCGGTTTGGTGAGGAACCAGGCCCCCGCGATGGCCACCAGAGACAGCAGGAAGACGGCCAGCCCCCACCAGTCCACGACGTCCCGGGAGGTGTACATGTGATTCAGGTTCCTTAAGGCCCCGGTGAAGAACACCAGGAACACGTGCACGATCGTGAACCCCACGAAGTAGAGCATCACCGGGAAGTGCACAGCCCTGGCCCACTCCACCGGATAGATCCGGTTGAGCCTTTCGGCCTTCTCCGGCCACCAGGTGGAGAATCGCAGCCCGGATAAGACCGCCAGCGGGGCGGCGATGAACACAGTGGCGAAGTACGCTGCCACCTGCAGTGCGTTGTAGTGCACCCATCCGTCCTCGGTGGGCCAGTCCAGGGAGGCGTACTGGATCGCGCCGGAGAGCATGTTCGGGACGATGTCCCAGTCCGTGGGCACGATCCGCATCCAGTGCCCAGTGGCGAAAAGCAGCACCACGAAGGCGACCCCGTTAGCCACCCAGAGCACGTCCAGCACTTGGTGCAGCCACTGCGACAGGGAGACCTTTTTCGGGACGTTGCCCTTTGGAGAGAAGAACGAGCCCTTCTTGGCGGTCCAGTACCCGGGGGGCTTGCGTTCGGTCCGGACCTGCAGGCCGGTGCGGATGATCAGCACAATGAAGAACATGTTCAGGAAGTGTTGCCAGCCCAGCCAGGCCGGGATCCCCGCCGGGGCGGCCTCGGGCTGGGAGGCGTGCCCGTCATAGGTAGCGATGAACTGCTGGACCGGTTCCAGGGTCCGGGCCCACCGGGCGGCCAGCACGACCACGAGGGCGAGCAGGACGAACCCCGCGACGGTCGCCACCGGCCGCACCCAGGCAGGACGACCCCCACCGTCTCGGCCATCTCCGGTGCCCAGTGTGTTCGCGGTTCCCGTGGCCTTTACCGCGGGCGGGGCGGCGGCCCTCGAAATCGCGGTCGGCGCCGAAGCACTGCTCGGGGTGGGAGCCATTGGTGTTGCCATCCGAGTTGCCCTAGGCGCATCAGCGGGTGCAGTGACCGCTCTGATCCCTGCACCTTGGCTCGTTCGGAGACCTGTGGCAGGCGAGGATTCCTCTGCCCCAGTCTGATTAGGGGCGGATGATGGGGCACCCATCCGCTGACGGGCCGGAGCCTTGCCAACCTCCGTCGCAGCACCAGAGGCCGGGGCCGCGGAACCGGCTTCGGCTGTCGGGGCACCTGTGCCTATCCGAGTCCTGGTCGGCGGGAACTGCGAGGCGATTCGAGTTCCCTGCGCCCCCTCCACCTGCACTGCGGAGTCGGGGAGCTGAGCACCTGCTTCGGTTCCAAGCCCTGCCTGCTGCTGCAGCTGAGGACGGTAACTGGCCATGCGGGCACGGCGTGGAGCGCTGTTCTCGGTAGTGTTTTTTTCGCTGCTCATCTCGTGGCCTTTCACTTCTAGTACGGCCAGTCAGGCCAAGGGGGCGATGCGGTGCATCCCACGCCGGTCGGTCGCTCAGTTCTGGCGGGCAGAGAGCTCGTCGATCAGTTTGGGGACGACGGTGAACACATCCCCGACGATGCCGAAGTCGGCCACGTCGAAGATCGGGGCATCCTCGTCCTTGTTGATCGCCACGATGGTCTTGGCGGTCTGCATCCCGGCCCGGTGCTGGATGGCCCCGGAAATCCCCAGCGCCACATACAGCTGCGGGGTGACCGAGACACCCGTCTGGCCGACCTGGTAGGACTGCGGAACGTACCCTGCATCGACCGCGGCGCGGGAGGCCCCAACGGCCGCCCCGAGGGCGTCGGCCAGGTGCTCCACCAGTACGAAGTTCTCCTTCGAGCCCATCCCGCGCCCACCCGAGACCACAGCCTTGGCCCCGCGCAGCGCCGGCCGGCCGGTCTCGGTCGCCGCGTCGGTGACCGCCTCGATCCGCGCGCCTGGGGCGGCGGCGGTGGACACCGGTGCGATGGTGACTTGGGGGGAGGCAACGGCCTCGGCGCGGGCCTCGATCGACCCAGGGCGGACGGTGATGATCATCAGCCCGCCCTCCACGGTGGACTCGGTGGTGAAGTCCCCGCCGAACACCGCGTGTGTGACGATGACCTCCTGGCCCTCGGCGTCCCAGCGCACCCCGACCGTGTCGGCAGCGACCGAACCGCCGGCGACGATCGCCAGGCGCCCGGCCACCGCCCGCGAGTCGTTGGTCGCCGGCACCAGCACCACGGGCGCCGAATAGGCCTGCACGGCGTCGGCCAGGGCACCGACCTGCGCGCTGCCCAGCTCGGTGCCGGCGGTCTCGGCCTCGGTCAGGTACACCTGGGCCGCGCCCAGCTCCCCGAGCCGGACCGCCAGAGATTCACCCCGGCCCGGGGCGGCCACCGCCACGGCCACCGGGGTGCCCAGGGCCGCGGCCGCGCCCAGCAGCGAGGCCGCGGTGGACTTCGGGTCCCCGGCCCCAGTGGTCTCGATCAACACAAGGACGTTTCCAACAGTCATGGATGCTCTTCCTTCAAGTCTTCAGCACGTGGGCAAATCAGCAGGGGCCTCGCCACGTGGCAGGCGGACCCGTGGGAAACCGGTCAGATGAGCCGGTTGGCGGCCAGGAACTCGGCCAGCTGGGCGGCGGCGGTGCCGTCGTCGGTGATCTTCGGGCCGGCCTCCTTGGCCGGGCGGGCGATCGCGGAAACCATCACCGAGCGCACGGACGCCGCCTCCGGTCCGGCGGCGATCCCCAGCTCGGCTAGCGACAACGTCTGGAGCGGCTTCTTCTTGGCCTGCATGATGCCCTTGAAGTTCGGGAACCGGGCCTCGGCGGACTTCTCCGTCACCGACACCACCGCCGGCAACCGCGAGGACAACGACAGCGTGCCCCCGTCCACCTGGGCGACACCGGTCACGGACCCGGCGGCGATGGCCACTGTGTCCAGTCCCGGCAGCACCGGCCACCCCAGCAGTTCGGCGACCATGGCCGGGACCATCCCGCCGCGCCCGTCCGTGGCATCGTTGCCGGCCACCACCAGGTCCACCGCCCCGATCCTGCCGATCGCGGCGGCCAGCACCCTCGCGGTCTGGACCATGTCGGAGCCAGCCAGTGCCTCGTCGGTGACCAGCATCGCCGAATCAGCGCCCATCGACAGCAGCTTGCGCAGCGTTTTGGTCGCATCCTCCGGACCCATGGTCACCACCACGATCTCGGCGTCCAGGTTCTGGTCCTTATACGCCAACGCGTTCTCCAGCGCCCGCTCGTTGATCTCATCCGGCACCGGCTCCGACACCGCCCGGTCCAACAAACCGGTCCCCAAATCGATCTTGCGGTCCGACCAGGTGTCCGGAACCTGCTTGGCCAAAACAACAATCTTCACGACATTTTCTCCTGGGATCTTAGAGTTCGAATAGTCCGGCCGCGCCCATGCCGCCTCCGACGCACATGGTGACTACGACGTATCGCGCTCCGCGACGGCGCCCTTCCAGCAGGGCATGGCCGATCATTCTGGCGCCTGACATTCCGTAAGGATGGCCAATCGAAATGGCTCCGCCATTGACGTTGAACCGGTCGGGATCGATTCCCAAGGACTCGCGGCAGTAGACGGCCTGGGAGGCGAAGGCCTCGTTGAGCTCCCACAGTTCGATGTTCTCGATCGACAGGCCGTGCTGTTTCAGCAGTTTCGGGACAGCGAATATCGGGCCAATACCCATCTCTTCCGGACCGCATCCGGCCACCGCCATGCCCCGATAGGTGCCAAGGATCTCTAGGCCTCGACGTTCAGCGTGCGTCTTCTCCATCAGCACACACGCCGCGGCGCCATCGGAGAGTTGGGAGGCGTTACCGGCCGTGACGGTTGCCCGGTTACTTGCCTGGCCATCTGCCAGGATCGTGCGCAAGGCCGACAGGGAGGGCAGGTCGGTCTGCGGCCTATTGCCCTCGTCTTGGTCCAGGCGTACCTCTTGGACACTGGTCTCCCCCGAGGTTCTGTCAGTGAGCACTTTGGTCGTGATTAGGGGAGCGATTTCATCTTGGAAGAGGCCAGCCCGCTGGGCCTGGGCGGTACGCTGCTGAGACTGCAGCGCGTAAGCGTCCTGGGCCTCTCGCGTAATCCCGTAGCGCTCCGCGACAATTTCGGCAGTCTCGAGCATCGGCATATAAGTCTGGGGCAGGTGTTCGACCAGCCAAGGGTCTTGAGTTCGATAACGGTTGGCATGGTCGTTCTGGACCAGAGAAATTGATTCCACGCCACCTCCGATGGTCACGGTCATCCCGTCGGCGATGATTTGCTTGGCGGCAGTGGCCACGGCCATCAGGCCGGAGGCACACTGACGGTCGATGCTCATGCCCGGGACCGTGACGGGCAGAGAGGCGCGCAAGGCCGCCTGCCGTGCGATGTTGAGGCCGGAGGCGCCTTCCTGCAGAGCGCAACCCAACACGATGTCCTCAACTTCCCCGCCATCGATGCCGGCACGATCAATCGCTGCGCTGATCGCGTGGGCGGCCAGTTGTTGAGGGGTGGTGTCATTGAGGGCCCCGCGATAGGCCTTCCCGATGGCCGTCCTAGCCGTGGAGACGATGACAGCTTCTCTGATCATGGGTTACTTCCTAACTAGGGATGTTAGACCCCGACTGTAACCGAGGATACAAATTCAATCAACACTACCGTTGACACTTCGATGTGAGGCTCTGTAGCATCCAGTGGAGGCGGCGGCAGACGAGACTGTCCCTGCCCTGCCTGAGGGAACAACGGTCTGCATTAGACCTGGCCTGCGGATCAACATGGTCTCTAGGTGGCATTCCCTTCCAACTTGACTGGCGCAATGGCGCGTTCCATGAAAGGCGATCATGGCTACATCAAAAACATCCGCATCATCACTTCATTCAACAGAACGAAATCAGGACGAACGGCCTGGCAGCCTAAAGCGAGTGATCCTGGCGGGCTCCATAGGGACGTTCGTCGAATACTTCGACCTTGCGGTGTATGGCTTCTTCGCGACAGTTGTCGCCTCGACGTTCTTCCCTGCCGATGATCCCACCGTTGGCCTCCTGTCGACCCTCGCCATCTTCGGCCTGGCCTTCTTTGCCCGCCCCATCGGAGGTGTGATTTGCGGATGGCTCGGGGACAAATGGGGCCGGCGACGGACCCTTGCATGGATTCTGATTACGATGTCGGTCGCCACCGTAGCCATCGGTCTGCTTCCCACCTATTCCGCAATCGGAATAGCCGCACCGATATCCCTGCTGCTCCTGCGCTTTGTCCAGGGTCTATCCGCAGGCGGAGAGATCGCGGGCGCCGGGGCATTCGTCGCCGAGCACTCGGCGGACGGGAAGCGCGCTACCAACATGAGCTGGATTCAAGGCGGGACCGTAGCAGCTATGGTCGCCGGCATGGCCCTGGCCTACTTCCTGAACACGGCACTGAGCGATGAATCGATGGCAGGTTGGGGCTGGCGCATTCCTTTCCTGATCGCGGCACCGTTGGGTTTGATCGGTTACTACATCCGCACGAGAGTTTCTGAGACTCCGCAGTTCATCGCAGCGCAAGAGGAAAAGCAGCGCAAATCTCTCGAATCCTCTGCCTCCAGGGATCGCGCCCCTTCTGGCTCAGATTCCTCTCCCACTGCGTACGTTCGTCTAGTGCTTCTTGCCATCGGCGTGATGGCAATGAATTCCACTGCGTTCTACGTCCTGATCAGCTATCTTCCGACCTATTTGACCGGTCATCTTGAGCTTCCGCGCGAACTCGCGCTCATTGCAACTGGGATCTATGCAACCGTATTGTTCTGCCTGCTTCCCATTGCCGGCCGGGTATGCGACCGTATAGGCCGGAAGAAGACACTCCTGGCGTCGACGATCAGCTTCGGAGTTATTGCCTACCCGGCGTTCCTGCTGATCACTCAAGGGACATTCCTCTTCGCAGTTTTAGGTCAGCTGATCTTGGTACTCCCGGCAGCTCTAGGAGCAGTCATGTTGTTACCGGCGCAGATGGAGCTGTTCACGACGACGGTTCGATACCGTGGCACAGCAATCGCTACCGGCCTCGGAGCCGCTGTCTTCGGAGGAAGCACGCCTTTCTTTGCAGAGTTTCTGGCCACCACCACGGGAAGCAATATGGTTCCTGCCCTACTACTGGTAATTGCCGCTAGCGTTGGATTCGTAACAGCACTTTTCTTGAAAGAAACCGCACATTCAACGCTCCCCCAGTAAATTGCTGCAATTCCCGTGCGGCTAATACTACAGTCGCGTTTATTTTCTGCTTGCCGTTTTCTGTAGTGGTGTCTTTGGGCATTCTGTTGGTGTTTCGGCGCCAGTGTGAGCGTCGGGACGTGGTCGGGGTGTGGAATGAAGGCCCAGGCGAGGCGGTGATCAGGTGACGGATTTCGGGCAGGTAGAGGCCTACGAGGCCTTCCGGCCCGGTTCCGGCGCCCCTTTTTTGGGCTTCACGGTGGTCACGAAGGCGTGGGTGGGCATGGAAAGGGTGATGTGCCGGTACCAGCCGGTGTATTGGCGGACCTGTTAGTGGTCCAGGCTGGCCTGGCCCTTGGCGGTCTGGAAGGTCCGATGGCCCAGCGGATCCCGGCGACCCGGGCCAGGGCTGTGCGTTTGGGCGTATGGCAGAGGAAATAGGCGATCTCGGAAGGCTGGCCAGGGACCGGCGGGCCAGCAGCCAATGCTCGGCCTGCCCGTCTTCGGCGCCGTTGATCCGCACCCGGGCCCACGCATAGTCACGGGTTCCCTTTGACCCGTCACCGGCCGGGCGGGTCGCCACACGGTCGGGGCCGAGCCCTGCACGGCCGCATCGGCGCACTTTTCGGTGCCCGGGAGCGAACCGTCCTTGACCACCGCCCCGCTGGGAGGAGGGGACCGCCAGGACATAGTGGATTCGGCGTTCCTCCCGGGTCCGGCGCAGCCGGTGGTACTGGCCGTAGACCGCGTTCCCGGTCACCCATTGGCCGGGACCCCGGCTTTCAGTGCCCGGGTGAGCATCTCGATGGCCACCTGAGGCGCCGCGGGACGCCCGGCGATCTTGGATGTCCGGCCGGGCAAAATACCTGACCCGGTGGATCTCACCTCATATGTTTAAGCGACCGGGCACGGGACGCGGCCTGATCCCACGAGGAATACCTGGCGCCCGCCCTGAGGCGCGAGGTCGCCGCGGAACGCGAGGCACCCAAGAGTGGCCCTACGGATCCGGGCCGCCCGCTTCCCGGGAGCCAATACGATCGAAGATTTCAACTTCGGCCACCAATCGGCCGCCGATGGGAACCTGGTGGCTCACCTAGGCACCGGGGTCTTCCTCGAGGAAGCCAAGAACGTCGTGCTGTTCGGGCCCATCGGCACCGGCAAGGCTCACCTCGACCGTGGGGATCGGGATCAAGGCTGCCCGTGCAGGGCTCCGGGTCCTGTTCGACACCGCCCCCGGATGGGTCGCCCACCTGACCGAGGCCCATGAACGCGGCCGCCTGCCCCAGAAACTACTGGCTGAACTCGGCCGCTACGAGCTGCTGATCGTCGACGGTCGTATACATTCCGTTCGACCGGGAGTCGGCGAACCTATTCTTCCAACGCGTCTCGCCCATATACGAATACGCATCGCTGGCCTGACCTCCAATCTGGCCTTCGCCGGTGGGACGAAGTCTTCGCTGACGCCACCGTCACCTCCGTCGACCAGCGTCAGACCTCCGGCACAATGGAACAGCGCACAAGTAGCCCATTTTCAGTTGGCAGAGATAGCCCTAATTTTCGGTTGGCGTTAACACATCGGATTCCGCTAGGAAATCAGGGCCACCGATGATTTCTCGGAGCCAGAACTAGCGCACGCCTGCGTCCATCGGTATCCGCTCCGCAGACTGCAGGGCCAAATACGAGACCAGACCTAGGCTAAGCCTGCGGGTCTCGAGTGAATCCCCTCGGCTCGGTAAGGCAATAGGGACCTGCGTACCCAGGACGACGCCCATGGCACGTCCTGTCTCGCCGATGAGAGCCTTACTGGTCATGTTCGCGGCATTGATTTCCGGTGCGACCAGAAGGTCGGCCCGTCCGGCCACGGCCCCGGTCAGTGACTTATCCCGTGCGGCCGCGGGCAACATCGCCGCATCGATCGACAACGGACCGTCAATCTCGAGCCGACCAAGCTGCCCGCGACGCCCCATAACTGCCAAGAGAGCAGCGTCAGTGGCACTCGGCAGTTCAGGCTTCACCAGTTCAACCGCGCTAAGGACGGCAACCTTCGGAATGTCGATGCCCAGAAGGCGCAGTGCATCGATCGAGTTCCGAATGATGTCGGCTTTCGTCGCTAGGTCAGGATGGATGTTGACGCCGGCGTCGGTGATCGCGATCATCCGACCACGGTAGGCGGGCGCTTCAATCACATAGAGGTGACTGGCGACCCGCCCGGTACCCAGTCGATCGCGCCCGAGCATCCCCTGCAGGAGCGTGGCAGTGGCGAGGGAACCCTTGACGACGAAGTCTGCGCGGCCCTCCTTAACCAACTCCACGGCTGTGGCCACCGCATGCGCTGAATTCCTTGAGGCGATAACCTCAATATCCAGGCTCGCTGCGTGAAGCGCGTTCAATTCGCTTCGAATGCGGGATTCATCGCCAACAAGGTAAGCCGAGCTTCCGAACTCGCGGACTTCGTCAACGATGGCCTCGACCGCCTCGCGGGCATACGGCTCAACGACCACGGCACGCCCTGGAGGGCCACGCCGAATAAGCTCTTCTACTGACTCGAACGTGTGCACCGGTTCACCCCTGTTTGCGATTGATGAAGTTCGTGACTCCTCCATGAAAGGCCGGGGAAGCGAAGAGCAGTGCGCGAAGCGACGAGCCCGTTTCGAGGCCACCGCGATAATCGGAGGTCATCGCTGAGCGAATCGCCATCTTGCCCCACCGCAACACATCAGCCGGAACAGCGTTGGCCGACTCAAGGAACCCGGTGATGAAGTCTTCGAACTCGACGGACGGCACCACGTTCTGCACCAAGCCAATGGCTTGAGCCTCTGCAGCGCCGATGGGGTCCCCCATGACCGAAAGGGCCAGAGTGGCACGTGGTCCGATGGCCCGGACTAATGCTGGCGCGATCAGCATCGGAAAGGCGCCCAGCTTGATCTCC
The DNA here is from genome assembly GCF_059091905.1 of Arthrobacter sp. Dra40. Lineage (NCBI taxonomy): Bacteria > Bacillati > Actinomycetota > Actinomycetes > Micrococcales > Micrococcaceae > Arthrobacter > Arthrobacter sp. Dra40. Next base: position 56,280 of record NZ_JBNHHB010000006.1, on the reverse strand, counting down.
GGACACCCAAATTTCGCCGAATCGGCCGCGAAGGCGAAGTCGCAGGCGGCAGTCAGGCCACAGCCGCCACCGAGGGCCAGACCCTCGACGGCGGCGATCGTAATTGCCTCCACAGCTTCGAGTGCCGCCAGCATGTCCCGGAACTCGGTGGTGCCGTGGAATTGCTCGGAGGCGACGTCGGTCAAGGAGTCGTGGAACTGCGCAATGTCACCACCGGCGCTGAAGGCGCCGCCGGCTCCTCTCAGCACCACAAGGCCCGCCGACCGCACGCCTTCGGACTGCAGTTCGGTCGTAAGCGCTCGGATCGCTTCATCGCTGAGCGGGTTTTTACGATTCGGCTGGTTCAGAGTCAGAACGACCGTGTGGCCATTTTTTTCCGCAAGGACGAGCGGTACCTGCTCACTCATGGATCACCCGCGTGACTCGAACATCCGGCAAGACGAGGTCTCGCGGGACCAGGACGCTCCACTCGCGCAACACCTGGCTCACGACGGAACCGCCGCGCAGGCCGCCGACGAACGGGTAGGTGTTGATCGCCAGCGGAGGCAGGAGCTTGGTGAACGCTGTGGCGGCCTCGCGCGAATCGGTGCGGATTGATACCCGCATGATGACCTCATTCTGGTCTGCCGAGGGGGCTGTGGCCATGCCGCCGTGCAGGGAGTTCACGCCAACGAACTCCACATGGCTTTCGCGCACCGGAATCTGCTCAATTTTGGCCTGTTTGAGCAGGATGTCCGCAGCCCGCTCCGCCTTCGACAGGGCGTAGGGGAACGCGAACGGCAACGACACGGTCGCGAGGTAACCATCAGCGAGCCCTGCCGTCATCTTGAGTGTGTCCGGGGCGGGCCGCCCCTTTACTCCGATGACCTCAACGCGATCCTGGCCGACGTCGATAAGGTCTACTTCGGAGAAGTCAGCCGTCACATCCGGAGTCAGGTAGGTCGTGGGGTCATGGATCTCGTAGTACAGCTGCTCTTGCAGGGTCGCTCTGCTAACCCGGCCACCTGTCGTCGGTGGCTTAGTGACAACGATCTTCTGAGCGTCGACCTCGGCCATGGGATAGCCGATGTCCTCGAGGCGCGGAACATTCCACCAGTCACCACTGAAGTTCCCACCGGATGCTTGGCCGCCGCATTCAAGGAGGTGGCCCACCAGGATGCCCCGGGCCACTTGGGTCGGATCGCAGGGATCGATGATCCCACGCGAAATCAGCGGCGCCAGGTAGAGGGAGGTGTCCGTGACACGGCCCGTGACCACGAAGTCGGCCGGTTCCTGCAGGGCCAGGTTGACGGATTCGGCGCCGAGATAAACGTTGGCGAACATCGGTTTGGCGGGCAGGTCTTCGTACCGTTGGCCACTGTCGCGGTCCGACAGCTCCACGCCGGCCGCATGCCACTCATTCAGCTTATCGAGGACGTCGTCACCCGTCAGCGCATTGACGACCACGTCTCCATACCCTTCGGCGGCACAGCGGTCAACGACGGCCCGCGCAGCAGCCAGAGGGTTGAGGCCTCCGCCATTGCTCAGCAGGGTCGTACCCGACTTTCGTGCCAGAGGCAACAGGGAACTGAACAGCGGCGGCAGGTCGCGGGCGAAGCCAGACTCGGGGTTTCGGCTCCTGTCTTTGGACAGGATCGCCAGTGTCAGCTCGGCAAGCGCATCGAAGGCCATGAAGTCGACCTCGGTCGACTGCAAAGTTCGATGCGCAGGCCTGGACGCATCTCCATAGAAGGCCTGCCCGGCTGCAAGTCGCACCTGGGAACTCATCGTTGCTCCTGTTCATCGTGGTTTGCGGTCGGGCCGTCAAACAAGGGGCTCGCCGTCGCGAGGTCGGCCGGCACGTCACGGGCAACCCAGCGCAGCAGCGCAGAGGCCATCGACTTGCCGAGATTGTCACTGCGCAGGCTGCTGGAACCACCGCCGCCGAGCGCCTTGTGACAAACGAACTTCAGGGCGAACAGCTTTGGCAGCTGGTATCGCTGCACCCCTCCATGAACGAGCGGTGCAAGAAATTCCTGCACCACGGATTCGGTCAGCTGTGGGCCCACTAGGTCGTATAGTTCGCGGCTCGTGAAAAACACCGTGATGTCCGACGTGTCGCCCTTGTCGCCGGAGCGCCCTTGAGCGATGCGGTACAGCGGCACATCCACGGTCGCGGAATCCTTAGTAACGGTCATGCCACGAACCTAGGCCCCCACCGCTGCGTTTGTCAACACTTTAGTTGATGGGTTCGACACAGGACCCTTCGAGAGCGTGTGCGGCAGGCATGAAAACGTCTAGCACTGTGCCAGGGAAGGTTTCGAATGCAGCCGCTTGCCCCGCGCCCTTGAAGGACATCGAGAGCGCCAGTGCACAACAGGGGCTGGTGGAGGAATAGAAGCAACGGACGATTTCAGCCTTGAATGGCGAGCGGGACGGGACCTTGCCGCAACCAGACTGGGCCGGGCCCATGTGTACGCCTCCGGAGGATGCTGAGCGATGGTGGCCTATGAAAGCAGAGAGTACAAGGACGAGTAGGAGGCCGCGGGAAAACGATTTTCAACACTACCGTTGACGGAGCGTCTGCAAGAATGGCAGGCTATGAGACAAACCCTCAACTCCTCTTGAAAGAGCGGCGAATCGATGAGCAAGAACCCCCAGTTTCTCAACCAGCGTTCCCCCAAAGGAGCGTTCGAGGTGGCGACGTTGGCCCAGAATGTTCCGGCGTATAAACGCGAGTTTGCAGGCGTCGAGATCACCGCTGACACGTGGGCATCGGTCCCCTTGCTTAGCAAGGAGATCCTGATTGAAGCAGTCGAACCGGGCCGCCCTTACGGGGACCGGTTAGCCGTCGAGAAGGAAGAGATCGCTTGGTGCTTCGTTGCCCCCGGACCGATGTTCGTTCCTCTCACTAGTCAGGACATTGACGCCATCGCCGAGCGATATGCCGATACGATGCGGACCGGAGGATTCACCTCTTCCGATGTCGTCGACCAGACGACGCTCTACAACTGGGTCATCGCCGGCTCAATCCTTAGCAAAGGCTTGGAGAAGATTGGTGCTACCGTCGTACCGGGCGGTTCGGGCGACACGCAGCGCCACATCGAGATCATCGAGCAACTCGGCGTCACCGCGATCCTCGCGTTCCCGACCTTCCTCGTTCATCTCCTCGACACAGCCCGGGATCAAGGTCGCCAGTTGCCCCTCAAGCGGGCCATCGTCATGGGCGAGCTTCATGATCCTCGTGAGAAGGAGCGAATCCTGCACGAATACGGCGTCACAGTGCGCGAGTTCTACGGGACCGGTGACGTCGGGCCAGTGGCCGTCGAATGTGGCGTCGAACCGGGCATGCATATTCGCGACGATGTCTACGTCGAGTTGATCGACCCCCACACCGGACAACCCACCTCTGAGGCGTCTCCAGACCGGCCGGCCGAGCTAGTCGTCACGGACCCCGAACGGCGGGCTCTGCCGATCGTCCGGCTCCGCACCGGGGATCTGATCGACACGCTGAACCTCGACGAGTGCGGTTGCGGACGAACATCTCCGCGGATCGGTCGCATCGTTGGCCGGGTTGGCGACATCACCAAGGTTAAGGGCATGTTCGTCGTCCCAGGCTCGGTCAAGACAGTGTTCGCCCGCCACAATTTCAGCGCGCGGTACCAGTTGATCGTCACCCGCACGACTGGCCGTGACGACCTCATGCTACAGGTCGAGGGCACCGAACCTGGCGAGTGGAACACGATCCTCGATGACGTAAGCCAGGCCCTTCGAGTCCGGTGTGGCTTCGAGTTTGTCCCGGCGATCGATGGCGACCGCCTCCTGGTAGATCTGCGCGAAGTTGTATGACGTGCTCGAAAACGTGACGGCCAGCCCGGCAGACATCGACCGATTCCTCGGTCTCGCGCCAGACTCGGGCCAGAACATCCGCATCGATCCGTGGTATCCCGACCTCACCTTTGAGGGCGGTGGTGGCGAATATGCCCAGTTACTCGTTGAGCTGCGCAAGGTCCAGGAGATCACGGCGACGTCCAGGGCCGATGCCGCTACCCTTGCGGGCGCGGCCCGCAAGCTGAGGGAAGTAGCCGAAGCCCTGGAACCGGCCCGTGTTCCCCTTGGCCAGGGGTACAGCGGCCAACGCCATGACCTCCCTGGGCGTGGCCACCCATCCTTGGTGCCCTCGCACATCACCATGTGGACCACCTATGCGATCCGTGCGAACGTCACCTTCACCGCCGCCCACTTCGGAGGACGCGGTGCCGTTCACGGCGGGATCATCCCGCTGCTTTTCGACGAGATCCTCGGACGGCTCTCAAACACGAACCGGGAGTCCCCCGCCAGGACGGCCTATCTCCGCACCGATTACCGTAGCGTGACACTGCCCCGCGTCGACTACGTCGTCGACGCGACCGTCGACCGGGAGGAGGGCCGCAAGCGGTTCCTGTCTGCTCGGCTGGTCGGACCGGACGGCACGATCACCGCGGAAGCCGAGGGGCTCTTCGTTGTCCTCCGCGATGGTTCCCCCTGAGAGAACGTGTTGGGGAAGCGGGTCAGGCGCCCTGCCGGATTGCCAAGACCCTCTGCCCGGTGCGGGTGCAAGTCCCTGGGCGATTAACCCGATCATGGCCCACCTGACCATGGCCTCTGCGTGTTTCGGGGAGCCGTTCGTAGTCCTAGGACAGGCACTGGCAGCGCTGGGGCAGGACCTCGAAGGTGTGTTGGCCGGCGCATTTGGCCACGATCTGCGGGGCGGCCCCGAGCAGGTCACGGTCGGCCCCACCTGTCGGCCGGCGTAGCCGCCGTCGGCGAAGAAACATGCGCCCCCACTGTGTCGGCGCCATTGACCCGATTGGGAGTCCACGATCCTGAGCCGTGGCCTCCGGGGTCCCGCCGGGCAGCAGCCCGAGCGGCAGAACGCAACGCGTCGTCGATCACCTCGATGGTGCCTGCCGCGTTCCGGCGCTGGAAGCACCGGTACACGGTGTCCCAGGGCGGGAAGACGTGCGGTAGCATCCGCCACGAGCACCCGCTCCGGTCCACGTGCAGGATCTCCTCCACGATCCGCCCGCCCGGATGAACGGGCGGGCGGCCGCCGGTCATGACCGCCACTAAGGGCGCGACCAGCTCGCACTGTTCGCCGATCAGCTCCGAGGGATACGGGGGCGGGAAGAACCTGCCATAGAGCCACGCTCACCCCATCGACCCCAGCAACCCAACGGCCGCTTCGCAACACGGGCTGAGACTATGCTAGCGGGCTACCGCGGCGAAATGTGGTCTCGGGGCGCCGGCCACGTCACGCATCGTCAGGCGTACCCGATCTCCGACCGAGGGCGTGTTCTCCGGATCTTGTGCGACGGCCACGATCCTGACTCCGGGCGCTTGGGACAGCTCGACGAGGGCCAGCACGTAGGGCGCCGTTAGACCGTCGATTCCGACGGTTGCCCGATGCACGCGGCACCATGAGTGGACGCGCCCGTCGGGGTCCATGTCAGCCCATTCCCACACCTCACCCCGACACTTCGGGCACCGGAACAACGGATACCACTGCACCGCAGCACACGAGGAGCAACGGGTGACGCGGATTCGTCCGGCCGCCAGACCGTTACGCCATCCCGCGTAAATGTCCTCGTTATCAAGCATCGTTCCTCCGGAGGTAGAGCCCTGTGTACTGACGACCGGGTCCGGCGCCGACGAACGCTGTCGAGGCATCCGGCACCTGGCGGCCCCGGGCGTCATGGCGCAGTTGCGCCACTGCCTCTGCCAGATGGGAGGCTCCCAGCGTATATCCATGTGCCAAAAGACCACCATGTGTATTGGTTGGCCGGTTCCCCGTCACGTCGAGCCCTCCACCAGACACGAGTTCAGCGGCCTTGCCGAAGTCCACGATTCCCAGTGCTTCAAGTTGAACCACTGTCGCGACGGTGAAGCAGTCGTACAGTTCGAGGACGTCCACGTCCGCCAATGGGGCACCAACCGCATGTTCGACCGCGTCAGCGACCGCCGTCGCCGCAGGGAACTTCGGCAAGTCCGGGCTTTGGGTGTAAAAGGCCTCGTCCGGGATTGACTGAACCCGGTGAGCCCAGTCCTGAAGGCTCACCGTACGCTTTTCAGGTGCAACGGCGCCCGCACGAGACACGACGAACGCGACGGCACCGTCGCTCAGCAAGGAGATATCCGAACGGCGCAACGGCTCCGCGAAATAGTCCTCGGCCAGGAAATCCCCCAGCTCTATCTCCCGCCGCAACTGGGCGTAGGGATGGGCCATGGCGTTGCGGCGTGCCGAGCAAGCCACCTCGCCGAGCATCGTCGACAGTTCAGTGCGATCCAGCCCGTAATCGTCGGCGTATTTCGTCGCCATGGTCGCAAAGTAGAGCTGTGGGCCGCCGAAGCCGACGGGGTATTCCACCTCCCGTTTGGCGTCCATCGCGCCGTGGAGCCCGGTAGGGCCTGAACCGAAGGATCCCCAGTCCACGCCGAAGTAGGTCAGGACATGGTCAGCCAGACCTGACCGGACGACCTCATGTGCTTGAGCGACGGCCAAGAGGATTCCGGCGCCGACCGGACTGCTGAGCCCCTGATATCGAACGTTCGTCATCCCCATCGTCGGCAACAGGGTGTCCGCAGCCAAGGCCGCGGGAGTGAGTTTGGATTCGGTCACGACCCCATCGACCTGTGCCGCATCAATGCCCGCGTCGGCCAGCGCCGCGTCGATCGCTTCCAGGAGCAAACTGTGGACCCGCCGCCCGGATGCCCTAACGGGGTGCACCTCGCCCACGCCGGAGATGACAACGTCAGCCGTCACTCAGATCACCACCATGGGCGCCACGGGGCTGGCCGTCGCACCAACGATGTTCAGAGGAGCGATCATCAGCATTCCGGCAACCGCAGGGCCGCCCCGAAAATGCTCGAGATCGAGCAGCTCGGCGAAGTAGACGCCGTGATCGCGCAACAGGCCAACGTGCAAAGGGACAGCACAGGTCGGGTCGGTAGCCGGGGACAACTCAACTCCGATGTTGTCGGCGCCAATGATGGAAAAGCCGCACTCAAGGACCCATTCGATGGCGTCAACGTCTAAGCCACCCCAACCGTGCTGGTCCTGAACACCCTCGGTCCAAGCGTCAACCCAGCCGGTTCTCACGAAGAGCGCATCGCCGCGTTCGGGTGTAAGGCCGGCGTCGGAAAGCTGCTGCCGCACGAAGCGCAAGTCAACCGGCTCAGATACGTCGAGCCATTTCCGGTCTCGCGGCACCGCGTCCACGATTAAGACCCTGGTGAGCACCGGGCCGGCTTCCTCGATACCCAACCGTTTCGCACCTCGGCTCGTGACGAGCTCCATCGGAAGATCCCCGTACATCTTGCCGTCCTGCCAGACATGGCACAGCGCGTCCAGATGTGTTGTTCCGTGCGTCGGAATCAGCAGGACATCATCACTGAAGGAGAACCCATGCGCACTCATGGCGTCCGGCGCGATCGCAGCATCGCCCCCGTCCCGTACCATAAAGTGCTGCGGCGCCTGGCGACGAGGGCCGACCGGCCCCATGCCGTGGCGGATAGGCAGGCCAAGGCTTAGCGTTTCGAATCGCTTGACAGTAGCCATCGCGCGTTGGATGGCCGCTTCGTCGATATACGCCAGAGCCCCACGCCCGGAGGTTTCCGCCAGTCTTGTCGGCATGTGAATAGCTCCTCGCTTAGCCTGTTGTGATCGCGGGCCTGGTGGCACGCCTCTGACCACATGGTGGCTCTCGAACATGCCATCTGTCAACAGTAATGTTGACGAATGGCGCGTCCGTCACATCCTCACTCCGATAACGTGATGCACTATAAGGTGCCGGGGCAGAAAAGGAGGCCATGTTGGCCAGTGACATCAGCAGGCGACGCAAGACCGCAGCGGAGGATCAGAGTTCGGTCTACCAGGACCGCAAGGCCGCGCTATTCAGGGCGGCGGCTGAGACTTTTCGAGAACAAGGACTCGACGGGTCCTCACTCAACGAAATCGCCAAACGCGCAGGCTTGGACCGGGCCAGCCTCTACTACTACGTGGCGTCCAAGGAGGAGTTGTACCGCCAAGTCGTAGAGGAGGTGGTGCGCAAGAATGTCGACGAGGTTCTTGCCGTTCGTGACAGCGAGGGTACCGGTGCCGAGAAGCTTGCCAAAGCAGTGACCTTGCTCATGCACAGTTACGCGGAGAACTACCCCCACTTATACATCTTCGTCGCCGAGGACTTCGGTCGCCGCGGCCCCACGACGCGTCAAGGCCGCAGCTCTAAAGCGGTTTCGCAGGAATGGCGGCAGGAGCTTTCGGCGCTCGGCGATCTTTACTACGAAGCCGTGCGCGACATCGTCACTCAGGGACTCGGGGATGGAACGCTCAGCTCCGGCCTGACAGCCGGTGTGATCGCCCATGGCGTGATCGGCATGACCAGCTGGAGCCATCGCTGGTTCCGCCCGGACGGACCGACCCCGGCGAATGACGTGGCCAAGGGTTTCGTCGGCATCCTTCTGCACGGCTTATCGCCAACGGCGAAAGCGGAAGTTCGCTAAACATTTAATCAACGCGTGTGTTGACGAACCAATTCTGCATGTCTACGATCGGAGCGTGACGCAAGTCACGGCGACCCGCCCGCTTCTGCGCGCCAGAGACATCATCGCCGCCCATCTAGTCGTTCGAAGCAAAGGAGCCCCATGTTTGATACCAAGTCGGAGCCGGAAACGTTTAGCCATGAGATTGCGTTTGACCTTTCCCACCCTGACGGAGTGTTTATCGGGGGGCACTGGGTCCCAGGCGCCGGCCCGACGATTGATGTCGTCGACCCTGCCACTGAGCAGACGCTGATTACAGTGTCAGCCCCTACCATCGAGCACGCCGACCAGGCTGTGGCTGCGGCACGTCTTGCCTTCGACGAAGGACCGTGGCCGCGAATGTCGGCAACCGAACGAATCGCTGTTGTGGAGCGATTCTGTCAAGCAATCGAAAGCCGCTTGGAGCGCATCGTCCCGGCCGTCGTCCTAGAGTCCGGCGTGACCATCGGTTATTCGCAGGCGCTCGGTGGTGGCGCGGCTCCTGCGGCTTGGAACGCGTCCCTCGAGGCAGCGCGCAACCTCGCGTGGGAATCCACGGACGGGGGCGTGATCCTGCGTCGAGAACCTGTTGGCACCGTTCTCGCCGTTCTCACCTACAACGGGCCGGTGTCTCTCGTCGGAATGAAGGTCGTCCCGGCCTTGCTCGCTGGGTGCCCGGTGATTGTTAAGCATGCCCCTGAGTCCCAGCTCAGTGCCCACCTCATTGCTGAGGCTGCCGCAGAGGCGGGCTTCCCGGAGGGTGTCATCAGCTTCTTGCCCACGACCACGGAGGTGACACAGCATCTCGTCTCCCATCCCGGAATCGACATGGTCACGGTCACCGGCAGTCAGGCAATCGCGAAGGATGTCATCCGGCGCACGTCGGACCGGTTAGCTCGAACTGTACTGGAACTTGGGGGAAAGTCTCCCGCGATCATCACTGAAGACGCCGATCTCGACATGGTGATGTCGACGTTGGGCGATGGGGCCACTGCCGGCACGGGTCAGGTCTGCGTGTTGCTCTCGCGCATCCTGGCTCCACGCTCCCGCTACCGCGAAGTCCAGGACGCGTTCATGGACTTCCTGTCGAGTCGGCGCCTAGGCGATCCTCTCTCTCCCGAGACGCATCTAGGCCCGTTGTCCGTCGAGCGTGCGCGCACGCGCACCGAGGACTACGTCCAAGTGGCACTCCGGGATGGCGCGACATTGGCCTACGGCGGCAAGCGTCCCGCTCACCTGAAGCACGGATATTACTTCGAGCCGACCCTCTTCACCGACGTGGACAATCGGATGCGTATTGCCCAGGAAGAGGTCTTCGGTCCGATCACTACTCTGATCCCCTACGACGACATTGATGACGCGGTCCGCATCGCCAACGACACAATCTTTGGGTTGTCGGCGGCCGTTTACGCCAGCGATGCCGCGGAGGCGGCGGACATCGGTCGTCGGATCCGCTCTGGGACGGTTGCCATTAACCAGGCCGGCATGTCGCTGAATCACGCCTTTGGCGGTGTGAAGCAGTCGGGCTGGGGTCGCGAATGCGGGCTCGAAGGCATTCTGGAGTTCACGGATATCAAGCAGATGTTGCTGCCAAGCGGCGGGAGCTTCCTCAACGCTTGACGCCACCGGCGCGGATCCCTTCGAGGAATTTGAGAGGCTCCGGGTTCGAGCTGGGCTGTCTAGCCCTCAGCCCGAACCCGGAGCCTCTCAAATTCCGCGCCAGCATTGGATGGTCAGGTCGGGAATGCTGGGCCGGGCGTCCCGCCTGTCAGGCATTAATTCACCGCGGTTCATCGTCGGCTACGCCTGCGATGTGGTCTTTCATCGCCAGGGCGGCCTCGGCGCCACCGTTGCAGTGTGAACTGCTCACCAGCCGGCCCGTCCGAGTTCGGCGGGGCACATCGACGTGGAAGAGCCCGCCCGGATCTCCTACCGTGAGGTGGTGCACCCCTGGCCACCGCGAGCACGTCCCCGGGCGCGGGAGCGGCTTTGCCCTTCGTCCACGCCACGGTCGACAGCCGCTTCGGGTGGGGCTGCTTGGCGATCCGCCTTTACGAGCCAGCGGCGCCGGTGCCGGATCGGCCTGCGGGTGAACGATCCCTGCCTCACCCAGCAGGGACTCCCCACGAAGCCCGCCCCTCCTACACTTTCTACCACCCGGAGACCGGACGGCTTACACCAGGTCTCATCCACCGAGGCATCGTCCAGAAGTCGCTTCGGCCGCATCGACCTTGCACCGGCAGGACGGTGTGGTCTGACCACGTCCCGGACAGACAGGGGCTGCACCCTGCCTAAACCTAAATTGGAGACCGGACTCTAAGCCACGACAGTCTCCGGCCGAACTGCCACACCACGACAGAGCGCGCCGGAACCTCGCGGGCACGCCCAAGACCGCAACAGCGACGGGTGAGGCCGGCGTGGACTGACCCGGCATTGCATCGCCGTCGGGGTGATCCGGCAGTTAGGGGCGTTCGACGTGTACGTGGGGCGGGATTGCAGAGGGCGGCAACACGTCCATGCTCGGTTACATAAAAACCAGTCAACATAAGTGTTGACTGAGACCTCATCAACAGATATGTTGATGAGCATGCAGACGACTGAAGCGATCCAGACGGACTACGACTTCGTGATCATTGGCGCCGGCATGTGCGGTCTGTACCAGCTGTACCGCCTCCGCCAGCTCGGTGTTCGGGTGACAGCCCTCGAGATGAACGGAAACGTCGGCGGCACCTGGTACCGCAACCGCTATCCCGGTTGCCGTTTCGACTCCGAGAGCTATACCTACGGTTATTCCTTCTCTAAGGAGCTCCTCGCGGAGTGGAACTGGACCGAACGATTCGCTCCGCAACCGGAAGTGTTGAGCTATGTCAACTACGTGGCGGACAAGTTCTCGCTGCGTGAGGACATCCAGTTCAGCACCAAGGTCACAAGTGCCCGCTTCGACGACGACCAATCAACATGGGACGTCGTAACCGAGGATGGTCGGACCATTTCAACCCGGTTCCTTATCACCGCCATGGGGATGCTCTCCGTGCCGACAGCGCCGCGACTGCCCCACCTGGAGAAGTTCAAGGGCGAAACGGTCCACACGTTCTACTGGCCCACGGACGGCGTCGATGTTTCTGGCAAGCGGGTCGGCGTGATCGGAACCGGTTCCACCGGTGTCCAGGTGATTTCCACCATCGCCAAGGACGTCGACTCGCTGACCGTTTTCCAGCGGAACCCAAACTGGTGCGCCCCGTTGCACAACGGTCCACTGTCCCAACAGGACATGGATGACATCCGCTCGAAGTACGACGAGATCTTCCAGTCCTGCTTCAACTCCCCCAACGGCTTCATTCACCGTCCATTGCGTGAGAAGACTACGGATGTCAGCCGCGAGGAGCGACTCGCCATGTGGAACGAGCTCTATGACTCCCCTGGTTTCGGGATCTGGCTGGGGAACTACCGGGACACGATGATGGATGCAGCGGCGAATGCTGAGCTCTCCGAGTTCGTCGCCGGGAAAATCCGCGAACGCGTCACGGATCCGCGAACCGCCGACATGCTAATCCCCACTGATCACGGCTTCGGAACCAAGCGCGTCCCGCTCGAAACCCGGTACTACGAGGTCTACAACCAGGACAACGTCGAACTCATCAGTGTCGGGAAGAATCCGATCACAGAGGTGACTGAAACGGGCCTCAGGATCCAGACCGAGAACGGACCTCGTGACATCGAACTCGACGTGATCGTGTTCGCAACCGGCTTCGATGCCGTGACAGGCGCGTTCGACCGGATCGATTTCGTCGGCAGCGGTGGCGTCCGGCTCAAGGAGAAATGGGCTAATGGACCAAGCACAACTTTTGGCGTGCAGACTGCAGGTTTCCCAAACCTTCTCATCTGCGTCGGACCGCAGTCAGGCTCGGCTGCAGCCAACTTCCCCCGCGGCATTGAGGACATCGTCGGGTGGATGACCGACTTCGCTGAGTTCCTTATCGAAAATGGCATCACCCGGGTCGAGCCCACCAAGGAGGCTGAACAGGCATGGCTTGACCACGTGGCTGAGGTGAACGACAAGGTGTTGATGACCAAGACCAAATCCTGGTTCAACGGGCACAACATCAATCTCGATCGAGACGACCGGCCTCGGCAGATGATTTATACAGGCGGCGCCGTACGCTACCGTCGCCTACTCGCGGACGAACAGGCGGGCGGATACCCCAGCTTCGAACTCAGCAGAACTGAGATTCCGGCCGCAGTCTGACGAGGCTACTTGAACCTGCTGATGGGTGCGGGCAAATGACGCTTACCTGGTCCCGCCCCACGGTAGACACCAGGACAGTCGCCGATAAACGAGGACGGCTGAGCTACATCGCGGACCGGCCCTTCCTGAGGCTGATCTCTCTTGCTCGGACATCGACCCCCTCGAACTCACTGATGCGGTCGGCTCCCGAGTGCTTGACGCCCGCCTGAGCAGGGAGACGCATCACGTTGTACAACGGCGTGCCAGGCCATCGCGGTCTGACTGCGTCCAGCGAAGACCCGGTGAATTGAGGACATCAAAGTGAAAGTCGCATTCTTCACGACTGAGGCATCCGTGCACGGAGAAAGGCTCATTCCGACGCAGGCGGCCGAGAGCGGGTGGGGGAATGACCTGCTGCGTGGGATGGCCGTGAGCGGAGCGCTGGCCCGTGGCACGGAACAAGCATTTCTCGGCCTCTGCGCCAGTGAGCTGCGCCCCACTCGTTTCACCCTTGACCTTTTCCACCCGCCGCACTCCGTCCCGTCCGTGGTGCACACCGCGGTAATCCGCAAGGGACGGAGGCTGATGTTAATCGACGCCTTCTTTGAGCAAGCCGGCAAGACGGTAGCCCGTTCCTCCACCCTGTTTCTTCGCCCGTCTGAGACTCCTGCCGGCCAGGTGTGGAGCCAAATTCCGCAGATTGAGCCTCCCCCCGCAGAACTGCTCCCCGAGGACAACGATGATCGGATTTACTTTGAGGAGGGGCGAGGCTGGGTTACCTCTGTCGACGCCGCTCACGAACCAGTGCGCCGGCAGTCGTGGCACTTCCCCATACCGATTGTCAAAGGGGAAAAAATAACGGCATTTCAGACCGTGGCCTGTATGGGGGACGTGTCCAACGTCATTTCGAATTGGGGCAATTTCGGACTCGCACACATTAATGCGGATGTCACGCTGACAATGGCGCGTCTACCAGAAGACCTACGTATGGGCCTCTCGGCATCGTCCCGAATCGAATCCGAAGGTGTGAGCGTGGGTAGTGCCATGCTCTATGACGCAGAAGGAGTCTTCGGCATGTCTCTGGTCACGGCGCTGGCTAATCCGAAGCACCGGGCGAACCCAAAGACCCGTCAGCCGATGCCCAGCCGCGTAACTCCATGATGTGCAGAGAAGTCTCACGCCCCAAGCCGTCAGGCCGCCGAGGCGGGCGGAACCCTTCAAGTCCTCGCATAAAGCCCGTCCCGTCCGGCACCTTAGGAGCAGAATCATGAGCCAAGCAGTCCCGGGCGCTCGTAACGAATAGGAGGACACATGGAAATTGTCGTACCCATGCAAGTGCGGTTTACGGACGTCGACCGCTTCGGTCACATCAACAACGCGGTTTACCTTTCCTTTCTGGAGCTCGCTCGTATGCGGATTTTTCAGGACGATTCGCTCGGAGCTTCGGTGGAAAGCCTTGCGGGAGAAGGGGCGGGGATCGTGATTGGTTATCAGGAGATCAGATATCGCGCTCCGATCGGGCCGAATGTTCCGACCGTCGATGTAGCCGCGTGGGTGACACGGGTGGGGAGATCGAGCTTCGATATCGCCTACAGCGTTCGTGACGGAGAAGTCGAGTGCGCGATTGCTTCGACATCGGTCGTGCTCGTCGACGTTTCGACCGGCCGCCCGCGTGCCCTCCCGGATCGCGCTAAGGCGACACTAAAGCATTTCAGCGGGCCGCCCCTCGAAGTGAGGGTGGTCGTGAGTCCCGGTCCTCCGCAATTAGTCCACAAGGCAATTCATGCATCTACCAGCACCGCAGAGCTGCTGCAGGACGGTGACATTGGCCAGGCCGCAGGCGATGACCATTTGCCTGCTCTGGAGAGTTCGGACAGCGGACCCCCGTAGCATCGGGGGGACTACTGAAACGAGGAATCAGCAGTGTGGCTGAATCACGACGGCAGGCCGACGCCAGTGCCATTAATCCGCATCTTCCGATGATCGGGTCTGCGGATCCTAGCGAGGAGATTCCGTTCCATCCGACCCAGCGAATGCGGAGGCATCGTGTGTCTCGGCGGCGTAGAGCGCCCCACCACAGACCTGCACCGTAGGCAAGGTCATCGGGACGGCATCCGAGGAGCGCCACGATAGGCTTGGCGGCCGACCGCTGAGAGGAAAACACACCACGAGGTCCACTACGATCGCAAGTGCGATGGCCCTTCGAACAGAGCTGCTAAATATCGCTCCACCCGTGCCAGCTGGCCACCAGGGGCCAGCTGGCACGGGCGCGCATTCTTGGCGCACGCCCCAGCCGAGACCGCGGACGGCTATCCGGACTGGCACCACGTTCCGCATTCACTGCCAGAGAGGCGCGTTCGAAGAACCACGTCGTCGTGGCGACGACGCCTACGGCCACAGGAACGGTCCACCAATGGAGTTGGAGCACCGCCGCGGCGCCTAGAGCCATGGGCGCGGACAGGACAGCCAGCGCGACCTGTCACTGTGCTGGGCGGCGAGGTCGGCTCCGCCAGTGCCGTATGGGAACTTACGGCCGAGCCAGGTACGTACAAGTGGCTTCCACCTCTACCTGGCCGTCGTCATTGAAGACGCCCTGAATGCGTGAGTACTGCTTGTCAGTGAGCAGATCGGCCCCGGTCAGCACAGGACGCGCCGGGCTTTCAGCACAGGACGGGCCTGGCTTTGTAGAGCGGGTCGACCCTGCGGCCTCGAGGGCCGTGGACCTGATGCTGGACTCGGCGCCAGCACATTCCAAGACATCGCCGACCAGGCGGGCCACGTGGAACGGATCCATCACCGCGGTCGCCTCGAGGATCTCCTCGGTGACGGCGGACTTGAACGCGGAGAACCCATTCATGGCCCCCTCGACGTTGTCCCGCCATCCCTGGTCACGCTCGGCCAGCCATTGTTTGAAGCCTATTTGAAGCGACCCTCGAGCATGTCCAACAGCCTCGCCGGCTTTCGGCGCACCCCGCACCTGCGTCACAGAACTCCTGCACCCATCCTCTCCCCCCCCTGGCGGCGGCTGGGCACTTGGATGATCGTGCTCGTAGCGGTTCGCTGCACCACGCGAAGCGCAGATGGTGTGGCCGGTGGGCGGGTCCGGCTTGCGCAGCCTCGCTTCCGCCGCTTGACGAAAACCATAGAGGCACCCCGTTACCGGGGGGTCGAGCTGAAGAATGAGACCGCCTCAACTCGACCCCAAGGCGTCAAAAGAACCGGGTCAGGGTCAGCACGGCTCGTGCAGAGACCTCGAGGATCCTGATCCCGGCAAGGAAGCCACCGCGGCCGTGTGGATTCGCCCGTCAGTAGCTCCTGGGGAGCCCGAGCGACCGTTCTGCGATGAAGTTGAGGATCATTTGGTTGTTGACCGGGGCGATGCGTTGCAGTCGAGATTCGATCCAGTGGCGACCAATGTGGTACTCCCTGGCGAAGGAATAGCCGCCAAACACTTGCATGCTGGAGTCTGTCGCACTGAAAGCCGCCTCGGTCGCGAGGTACTTCGCTGCGTTAGCCAGGGTCCCTACTTCGGCGCCCCCGAGTCGCTCATAGTCCTCGACAGCCTGGTACACGACCTGGCCCGCGGCCAGCAGTTGGAGGTAGTTGTGGGCCAGAGGATGCTGGACGGCTTGATTCATCCCGATGGGCCGATCGAAGACGACCCGCTCACGACCGTATTGTGAGGCGGCTTTGATGGCCCAACGCCCAACACCCAACGCCTCGGCGGAGAGGTAGAGACGTTCCCCATTGAGGCTGTGCAGCAGATGGTAGAACCCCCGACCTACTTCCCCGATGATGTCCTCATCACGCACGAAATGATCCTGCAGGAATAGCTCGGCGGAGGCTACCGCGTTGCGACCGATCTTCGGGATCGCGCGGATGTCGATGTTCGGGGAATTAAGGTCCGTCAGGAAGAGCGTCAGACCGGAGGCCTTCCGCTCCTCTGCAGTCGGGGTGGACGTGCGGGCCAGCAGCAAAACCTTGTCCCCGCGCAAAGCTCCCGAATTCCAGACCTTAGTGCCCGATATGAGGTACCCGCCCTCGGTCTTCGTCGCGCGGGTCTGGATGCTCGTCGTATCCGTACCCGCGTCCGGCTCGGTCACGCCGAATGTGACAAACAGATCGCCCGAAGCGATGCGCGGAAGGTAAGACCGTTTCTGCTCCTCGGTGCCGAACTTCAGCAACGCGGGAATGCATAGCAGCGGAATGTGCACGGACGAGCAGGCGTTTATCGCACCGCCACTTGCCGCGAGTTCCTCAAGGACCGCGACCTGGTCGCTAAGGGTTCCACCACCGCCGCCGTACTCCTCAGGGATCGTGATGCCAAGCAAACCGGCTTCGGCAAAAGCGGCGAAGAACTCCTCCGGGAATCGCTTGTCCAGATCACAGCTGTCCCAGTAGCTCTCGTCGAACTTCTCACAAATGCTCGCAACAAGCTCACGCAGGTCTGGCTTGGTGCTCTGATGCGGGAAAGGTGTAAATTCCACGTGCTTCTCCAGGTCTCTTCGGTCGCAGCGATTCCTCTACGCCAGCGTCGTTTTCGACGGTATGCCAAGCCAAGGCCGCTGTCAACACTATCGTTGACTGAGCTCATACCCCCGCCTAATGGAGACGAGTTCCGGATCCGGAAAGCGCGGACACCCGACTGGAAGAGCAGCGGCAGCGACACCCTCCAGTCGTCCATGGACACGGGTCCCCATGGCCCACTCACTCCATTGCCGTCTCCCTGCCCGACGCGAACGCGACGACCGCCGACCCACCGGTTTCCAGTCTCGTCGCGCTGTTCAGACCAGGGGCCCTGCACCGCGGCCAACGGACACTGGATCAGTATCGGCGATCGCCACACGTCAGCCGGGACCCCGCTCGCCTCCCCTCGCCCAGTTGCACGCCGCCTCTTGGATTCAGTGGTTCGGCGGCAACGTCTGAGGCAGCTCAGTCTTGTCGAGCCCAACCGCGCAGACGCTCACCGCGCCGTCGTAGCCCGAGCACTCTCTTTAGGGAGCAGCCTCGCGGTGGTAGCCGGGAAGATTCGTTGCAAATCGTCGAGCCACTGAGAGTCACTGCCATCACGTGTCGCGATGCCGAACTCGGTGGCGACGGCGTCGACAAAAGAACCCTGCACCGTCGTGGCACTGATTCGCTCGACCAGATTGGAAGTTCCAGTCGGCGACCTCGCCGACATGGCGATCACGACTCGACCTTCTGGGGCGGCATGTGCTCCCGCGGCGAAGTCGGGCGCGCCACCGAGGCCGGAGACCTGTCGTTCGCCGATGCGTTCAGCGTTGACGTTTCCCCGAAGATCGATCTGGAGCCCTCCCAGCACCACGGTGAAGCCGTGCTGCTGGGCGAGCCAGCGCGGGGAGTGGACGACCGTCGAGGGAAGCAGCCTGATTCGGGGATCCGTTGCCGCCCAGCTGGTTGCGTCCGGGGAGGCCACGACCGACATTGCCCTGATTGGCGCGGTCTTCGAAAGTACCCCGCGCTGCGCCAGCGTCCGGGTGTTATCGGTAATCGCGCCGGTGACGACGGAAAGTTCCCGCGACGGATCAAGGACTTCGGCAATAGCGTCGGCCACCCGCCCTACACCCAGCGCCAAGGAACGAACTTCCCCGCCGATCGCCTGGCACGCATTCCTGGCGATCGCCCTGCTAATCGCATCGGGCTCTCCACTCAACGGAATGTGCGCTCCCGCATCGCCAGCCGTGACCACCCAATCGGCGCGATGCACTTTTGCGGCCCCTCGCATCAGCGGAAGATCGACAACCTCCTCGACCACCACCACCTCCGCCGCATCAATCAACAGCTGCAGATATCCGTTAATTACGCCGAGATCGAAGTGGGACCCCATCGAAGTCGCGCAGACGACAACGGCGTCGACGGGGAGGCTCCCGTTCCTGATGGACGCACAGACCTCCCAGTAACTGCTGCGGATGTGCTCCACGGGCAAGCGCCCCAAGCCTCGGCCTGGCAGGACGCTGGCCAGCCTGACGTGTTCATTCTCAGTGACCGCCTCGGGCAGCGGAGCGCGCCTCACCCCGGTCATAATGCGCACGGGATCGGCCTCGGTGGCTGGCCAGCGCTCAAGATAGGCAATCAGTCCGGACGACGGCTCGAACAACCCCTCAGCACACCAAATAGTCCTCATAAAACCAACTTATCAACATACATGTTGACGCAACAGTTTGCGGCACGCCACAATCGGAGAAAATGTAACGTCCACCACCCCTGGAGTCACCATGTCGAATGCCACCGTTACTGAAGCCCCCCCTGCCCTGGTCGCGCCCTTTACCGACGCGTCCGGTCGAGTCCTGACGACCCTGCCTCAACTTGTGCGCCGCAACGCCCAAGAGCACGGCGACAAAATCGCATATCGCACCATGGCGCCGCGTGGCGCCTGGACGACGCGAACATGGGGCCAGGTGTATGATGCGGTCACCGAGATCTCCGCCGGCATCTTGGCCCTGCAGCCACGCCTGAAAGGTCATCAGCCGGCGCAGTTTGGCTTCGCCATCGGCAAGAACTCACCCGACCATTTCATCGTCGAGTATGCCCTCCAGACGACCGGCCTCACCGCGTTTCCGCTGTTCGAGACCATGACCGCCGCTGAGATGCGCGTGACCCTGGCGAGTTACCCGGCAGCGCTGGCCTTCAGCGGAACCGCCGGCGCAACCGCCCGGATCCTGGAAGCATCGGATTCGCTGTCGGTGGAACTCGTCATCCAGTGGGGCAGCGATCCCGTGCTTGATGACCCCAGAGTCATGACGCTGAGCGATCTTCGTCGCCTCGGAGTGGAGTATCTCGCGGTCAACCCGAGCGCCGTGGATGAGTCGATCGAAGCGGGAGACATCAATGATGTTTCGTGCGTGATTCTGACGTCCGGGACGACCGGCATTTCTAAGGGCGTACTGGGGACCAATGCCTACATGCTCGATAACGCAGCCCGCTACCGGTATATCTATGACGCACAACCGTTCGCGAAGTACCTTAGCTACCTTCCGGCCGCTTTCTCCGTGGAGCAGTTCAACGGGCTGACTTTGGGTGCCGCCGCTCCCCTGGAAGTTGCGTTCAGCTCGGCGCCCAATAAGGCAGCCGAGGAGTTCATCAGTTCTGAGGCGTCCATGAAGTACCTCGGCCCCCGCCAATGGGAGGAACTGCGCGCTACGGTTCCCGCCGATTTGCTCTCCAATGATGCGGAGATTATTCTCCGGCGCGATACGATCCGCAAAGAATTGGGCCTCGAGCATGTCAAGGGGTGCATTACAGCCGGTGGCTCCCTTGCAGGAGAGGTGCTGGAGTTCTTCAAGCTCCTCGGTCTGCCGATTCGAAACGTCTACGGTCTGGCCGAAATGGGCATCTTCACCGCGACGCGTGACGAGCACCCCTCGGAGAGCGTCGGGGCGGCGCTTCCGACAGCCTATGGCGTCGAGCCGATCCAGGTCCGCACCTCGCCAGACGGGGAGGTGCAGGTGCATGGCGGGGTGAGATGCGCGGGCTACTGGGGCGGTAAGGAGCTCGACGTCACCGAGGACGGCTGGCTGCGCAGTGGAGACGCCGGCGTCATCGACAAGGGAGCGTTGCACATTTTGGACCGGATCACCAACATCCAGCGTCTGCCCAATGGAGAATCCTTCGCCCCACAGCCAATCGAAATCAGCGCGATGAGCAGTCCATACTTCTCCAACTTCATTCTCATCGGTGGGCACGGCAACGATTCCCGTATCGGCGCGATCGTTCAGGTGAACGACGAAGCCGTTCGCCGACGCATCGATGACAGTCACCGCCGCAACGCATCCTACTCTGAGCTCATCGTCGACGAGGATGTCGTCGCGCTCATCTCCGGCGAGATCGAGAAGCTGAACAAGACCTTGCCGAGCACACAACGCGTGAGCCTGCTGGGAATTCTGCCGAAGCCGCTTACCGTCGATGACGGGGAACTTACACGGAGCATGAAGCTGCGCCGATCGGTCGTCGTCGACCGCTATATCCAGTTAGTTGCCGCGATGTACGAGCGGACGGAACCGCATACCGTCGCGTTCGACGTGTACGTGGGGCGGGATGGAGAGGGCGGCAACACGTCCATGCTCGGTTACATAAAACCAGTCAACATAAGTGTTGACTGAGACCTCATCAACAGATATGTTGATGAGCATGCAGACGACTGAAGCGATCCAGACGGACTACGACTTCGTGATCATTGGCGCCGGCATGTGCGGTCTGTACCAGCTGTACCGCCTCCGCCAGCTCGGTGTTCGGGTGACAGCCCTCGAGATGAACGGAAACGTCGGCGGCACCTGGTACCGCAACCGCTATCCCGGTTGCCGTTTCGACTCCGAGAGCTATACCTACGGTTATTCCTTCTCTAAGGAGCTCCTCGCGGAGTGGAACTGGACCGAACGATTCGCTCCGCAACCGGAAGTGTTGAGCTATGTCAACTACGTGGCGGACAAGTTCTCGCTGCGTGAGGACATCCAGTTCAGCACCAAGGTCACAAGTGCCCGCTTCGACGACGACCAATCAACATGGGACGTCGTAACCGAGGATGGTCGGACCATTTCAACCCGGTTCCTTATCACCGCCATGGGGATGCTCTCCGTGCCGACAGCGCCGCGACTGCCCCACCTGGAGAAGTTCAAGGGCGAAACGGTCCACACGTTCTACTGGCCCACGGACGGCGTCGATGTTTCTGGCAAGCGGGTCGGCGTGATCGGAACCGGTTCCACCGGTGTCCAGGTGATTTCCACCATCGCCAAGGACGTCGACTCGCTGACCGTTTTCCAGCGGAACCCAAACTGGTGCGCCCCGTTGCACAACGGTCCACTGTCCCAACAGGACATGGATGACATCCGCTCGAAGTACGACGAGATCTTCCAGTCCTGCTTCAACTCCCCCAACGGCTTCATTCACCGTCCATTGCGTGAGAAGACTACGGATGTCAGCCGCGAGGAGCGACTCGCCATGTGGAACGAGCTCTATGACTCCCCTGGTTTCGGGATCTGGCTGGGGAACTACCGGGACACGATGATGGATGCAGCGGCGAATGCTGAGCTCTCCGAGTTCGTCGCCGGGAAAATCCGCGAACGCGTCACGGATCCGCGAACCGCCGACATGCTAATCCCCACTGATCACGGCTTCGGAACCAAGCGCGTCCCGCTCGAAACCCGGTACTACGAGGTCTACAACCAGGACAACGTCGAACTCATCAGTGTCGGGAAGAATCCGATCACAGAGGTGACTGAAACGGGCCTCAGGATCCAGACCGAGAACGGACCTCGTGACATCGAACTCGACGTGATCGTGTTCGCAACCGGCTTCGATGCCGTGACAGGCGCGTTCGACCGGATCGATTTCGTCGGCAGCGGTGGCGTCCGGCTCAAGGAGAAATGGGCTAATGGACCAAGCACAACTTTTGGCGTGCAGACTGCAGGTTTCCCAAACCTTCTCATCTGCGTCGGACCGCAGTCAGGCTCGGCTGCAGCCAACTTCCCCCGCGGCATTGAGGACATCGTCGGGTGGATGACCGACTTCGCTGAGTTCCTTATCGAAAATGGCATCACCCGGGTCGAGCCCACCAAGGAGGCTGAACAGGCATGGCTTGACCACGTGGCTGAGGTGAACGACAAGGTGTTGATGACCAAGACCAAATCCTGGTTCAACGGGCACAACATCAATCTCGATCGAGACGACCGGCCTCGGCAGATGATTTATACAGGCGGCGCCGTACGCTACCGTCGCCTACTCGCGGACGAACAGGCGGGCGGATACCCCAGCTTCGAACTCAGCAGAACTGAGATTCCGGCCGCAGTCTGACGAGGCCCCGCAGGCAATCGACCCTAAGGCGTCCAGACGCCCCTGAAGCCCCTCACGGGCTGGAGCGTGTTGCTGGTGTCTCGGATGCCTGTCCGGCCGAGACCGCCGTCGCGTAAGTGACGGTCCGGGCCGGCGCCAAGCCACCGAGCGGGAGCTGACCGGCATTCGTGAAGGAACGGCTGGCGAAAGACGGGACAACGCTGCAGCGGCGTCATCGATGAGATGTCTGCCGCGCTTGGATTGTTTGGATCACCGATCACAGCAGAGGCCAGCACGTACTACTCCTCGCCGATGATGTCCAAACCGTGGCCGGCCAGAGCGGCTCCTTTAGTCAGCAGCACTGCCAGGACAAGTGCTGATCCCGAGTCCGTTTTATTAGAGAAGGAGGCAGCAATGACCGCCGTGGACGAAAGGGTCGCGACGACAGCCCACGACCAGCGTTATGCCAACGACGCTAGGTTCACCCATCCCCGAAAAGGGCCAATGCGGACCGCGGCACCGAGGTTCTGGTTCCACGGCGAGCAGGAGGGGCGGATCGAGCGCCAACCGGTCAAGGGGGTGCGCAAGGCCACCGCAAAGGCAATGGTCGAATCCGCGTTCTCCGCCCCGCACGTGAGCATCTTCGTGGACGTGGACGCCTCGCGCACCATGGAGTTCGTGCAGCGGCTCAAGAAGAGCCGCGACTTCGAGGGCATCAAGGTCTCCCCGCTGCTGATCCTGGCCAAGGCGGTCATCTGGGCGGCCGCGCGCAATCCAAGCGTGAACGCGACCTGGGTGGAAATGGAGAACGGCCCGGAAATCCACGTCAAGCACTTCATGAACCTGGGCATTGCCGCTGCGACCCCGCGCGGGCTACTGGTGCCGAACCTGAAGAACGCGCAGGACCTGCCCCTGAGGGAACTGGCCATCGCGCTCAACCAACTGGCGACCACCGCCCGCGAGGGCAGGACCAGACCGGCGGACATGCAGAACGGCACGCTGACGATCACCAACATCGGCGCTCTGGGCATCGACACCGGCACCCCCATCATCAACCCGGGCGAAGTCGCGATCGTCGCCTTTGGCACCATCCGGCAGAAGCCCTGGGTGGTCTCCGGGCAAGTCATCCCGCGCTGGATCACCACGCTCGGCGGCTCCTTCGACCACCGCGTGGTAGACGGGGACCTCTCCGCCCGGTTCATGACCGACGTCGCCGCAATCATGGAGGAACCGGCCCTGCTGCTCGCATAACCCAGTTCCAGCAATCACAGGTCCCGAACAGCTGGCGCATGCGCGCTTGGACGAATTGGTGGATTACGAGGCGTATAACGAATTCAACGCCTCTGTATTCAATTTCCAAGTGCCAGACCATCACTGACCACGACACACCGGCCGGAATGACCGCAAGACATAGGAGTCGCCATGAGCACCGTTGCAATGACCGAAGCGCCGCAGATCCGCAAAGGACTGGCCGGCGTCGTCGTCGACACCACGAAGATCTCCAAGGTCAACGTGGGTACCAACTCGCTGCTGTACCGCGGTTACCCCGTCCAGGACCTGGCCGCGCACTGCAGCTTCGAAGAGGTGGCGTATCTGCTGTGGAATGGAGAACTGCCGGACGTGGTCCAGTTTCATGACTTCACCGCGGCCGAACGCGGCGGCCGCGCACTGGATCCGGTGGTGAAGTCGGTCATCGATTCACTGCCGATGGAGGCCCACCCCATGGACGTGTGCCGGACGGCGGCCAGCGTGATCGGCGCCCGCCACCGGCTGGCCGAGGATTCCTCACCCGAGGCGAACATGGCCAAGGCGCTGGACTTGTTTGCGGCGTTCCCGGCCGTCGTGGCCTACGACCAGCGCCGGCGCCGCGGGCAGGACCTGGTGGAACCGCGCGACGACCTGGGCTACGCGGCGAACTTTCTCTGGATGTCCTTCGGCGAGGAGGCAGCCCCGGAGGTGGTGGAGGCGTTCAACGTCTCCATGATCCTGTACGCCGAGCACTCGTTCAACGCCTCCACCTTCACGGCCCGGGTCATCACCTCCACGCTGTCCGACCTGCACTCGGCCGTCACCGGTGCCATCGGCACGCTGAAGGGCCCGCTGCACGGCGGCGCCAACGAAGCGGTCATGCACACCTTCGAGCAAATCGGCATACGCACCGACGAATCCCGCGAGGAAGCCGCCGCCCGGGCCTGGACCTGGATGGAGCAGGCCCTGGCCGACAAGAAGAAAGTGATGGGCTTCGGCCACCGGGTCTACAAACACGGCGATTCCCGGGTGCCGACCATGAAGGCCGCCCTCGACAAGATGATCGACCACTACGGCCGCCCCGAAATCCTCGGACTGTACGACGGGCTGGAGCTCGCGATGGCCGAGGCGAAGGATATCAAACCGAACCTGGACTACCCCGCCGGCCCCACCTACCACCTGATGGGCTTCGACACGGAAATGTTCACCCCGCTGTTCGTGGCCAGCCGGATCACCGGCTGGACCGCGCACATCATGGAACAGCTGGAAGCGAACTCGCTGATCCGCCCTCTCAGTGAATACAACGGCCGAGCGGAGCGCTCTGTGAAAGAGGGCACCCAGCTGTAACTGCCCTAACGACGGTTACAGCTGCCATCAACTGCGGTGGGGCACCGGACGATCACCCGGATCGTCATTCCTACCGCCACGATAACGGTGCCTCACCGCCACTTACCACCATCCCGCTGCGAAATGAAAAGTGATAACGGGTGCAAATGCAACCTAAGGATCTTCAAAAATTTATACAAATCCCCGAGAGCACCTATTAGGAAGCAGTTCCTCATGGAAAAAACTTCACAACTGACTGCGATGAGACCTATACGAGTAGAGGATTGGGCCGCACTCCCGGGCGTTTCAATAGACGTTCGTCGGAATGGCACAACAGTATGTTCAGGCATTGTGGACGCGGTGACCGAGGACGGGTCCATTCTTTGGGTGAACCCCGCGGGGTCCGAAAGAAGACTTTTCGAAAAGAGAAGTTCATATGAAGCATGGACCGATGAACGATCTGTTCCCTTCTTGTACAGGATGTCGGGGAAAACGAGAAATTAGCCCAGTAAGGAAGTTGTGCCGGCGATGTTCTCCGGCAACGAGAAGGAGTAAACATGAGTACAGCTGTCGTCGCACGCCAGGGCGTTCTGGCCGATGCCCTTGTCACGAGCACCGCCCTGACTAACACTGCCCTGGTTGTCGCGGCGCCGGCCTGACCGCTGTGATGGCGCGGAAACTCGCCACGGCCTCGATGCCGGTCCGCAACGTGTAGCGAGTGAGCCGCCTAGGGCGTGTCTCCCCTATCGCCAGTGAAGCTCGCGGCATGCCGGTCCACACCGCCTCGGCGCGGGGTTGAACTTTCCCGCCGGGACTCGGTTCGGCGACGGTGAACCGCTGACTGTTGAGGTTGAAGGCAAGACTTTGGCGGCGGGTTCCTCGCGCTAGAGCATTTGGAAAAAAGATTGGTGACCGGCGCGAAGGGTGCCTTCAGGACGAAATGTTCTACGTTCAGACTGTCTCCTAGCGGAGCTTCCATAAGATGCGTGAACGTCGTTCATTGTGGCGAATTTGCTGGTCCTACCGGCCTCGGATCCTCCTGCCGCACCGACGAGGATCGCCGCACGGCGCGGCCCTCTGCGAGCCACGGCCGATGCCAATTGTCCAGACAGTGTCTGGACAATTGGGGCCAGCGTGTCATCGGTGCACATTAGGGTGGAATGGTGACCCAGATCGAGCCGGACCTGCCGAATGACTACGCGGCCGCCCTCACATCCCTCAAGGACTTGGTGCGGCAGGCACAGTTCAAGGCCCAGCGCGTAGTTAACAGTGCCATGATCGAGCTGTACTGGAACATCGGACAGACGATCCTGGATCGGCAAGCGAACGAGCCCTGGGGCAGCAAAGTCCTGGACAGGCTGGCACGTGACCTGCGGGCGGAGTTCCCGCACATGAAGGGATTCTCCCGCACGAACGTCTACAACATGCGCGCCTTCGCGGCCGCATGGACCGGACCTGAACCAATAGTCCAGACACCTTCTGGACAATTGAGCTGGAGCCACAACGTCACGCTCCTCAACAAGATCAACGACCACAAACTTCGGCGCTGGTACGCATCCAAAGCCGTCCAGAACGGCTGGTCTGTCGCCGCCCTTGAACACCAGATCCTCACCGGCCTCCACACCCGGACCGGCGCAGCTCCGAACAACCTCGAAGCACGCCTCCCGGGTGAAGGAACAGACCTGGCCCGTGCCGTGGCGAAAGACCCCCTGGTGCTCGACTTCCTTGGCCTGACCGAAGAAGCCCAAGAACACGCCATGGAAGAAGCCATGACCTTGCGGATGGCCCAGACCTTGGCCGAGTTCGGCCCCGGATTCGCCTTTGTCGGCCGGCAATATCACCTCGACGTTGACGGTGACGACTTCTTTATCGACCTTCTGCTGTACCACGTACCGTCAGACCGTTACGTTGTGGTCGAACTTAAGGCTGGAAAATTCAAGCCCGAGCACCTGGGACAGCTGAACTTCTATGTCGCAGCGGTAAACGACATGCTCCGCCTCCCGCGGCAGGCCCCCACCGTCGGCATACTTGTCTGCGGTTCCCGGAACGAGCGCACCGTTCGCTACGCACTCGATGGCTCCGCCCAGCCGCTCACAGTCACCTCATACACCTACGAAGCCCTCCCCGCTAACGAACAAGCAACACTGCCTTCGCCAGCTGCAATCACCGCCGCTTTGGAACATGACCCGGCCGACATCGTTTAATCTGCGGGCGGCCCAGCCGAATACAACTGAGCTCGTAGGGGCGGTATCAGGCCGGTGACCGGCCCTCGGCGTCCCCGACGTCGCGGTCTGAGGCTCCCATGTGTTTGGCCAGCTCAACGGCGGCATTCAGCTCCCTTACGGCCTGGCGAAGCCTTGCCGCCCGGTCCCGCACCAACTCCAGTGGGTCTTCCAGCAGCCAACCGCGGCCGAGCATCTCGTCATCCGTTGCATCCTCGAAGGCATCCCCGAGGAGCTTGTAGGCCCGCAGCATCCGGGACGCCTCGTCCGGGTCCAGATCATCAAAGTCGTTCGTGTCGCTGGGACCGGCATAGGGATGCTCTCTCATCGACCGGCAGCCTTCCCGCTAGAGCTTCTCGTCCTGGGCATGAAGATCATTCTTGCACCGGCTGACTCGTCCTGCGGCAGCAGAATCCTCATGGACCCCAGGCTGACCTGTGCCGTCTATGGCCCTTGATTCTGTACCCCTCTCCGGCGTGTTGCAGGGGGGAATGCATCTCTACTGACCCTGATTCTTACTCATTAGGGCCTATAAAGAAGGGCGGGGCAGCAGGGGCGAGGTCCGATGGGCCTCGCCCCTGCTGCTGTTTAGGGTGCTCTTTCGCCTAGGACGTGGATTCCCGTCCAGCGGCCGATCGGGCGGAGCAGCATGACTGCCGGAACGACGAAGGCAACGGCGACTGCGCCGGGCAGGTCGAAGATCGCGAGCACGGCCCAGATGAGGACGCCCCACGCGATCGCGTAGGTGAGGCCGAAAGCGAATGTCTTCATGTGGCTACCTTATGTTCGCGGAGAGGCAGCCGGCGACGCTCGATGAAACCGTCGCCAGCGCGCCGTTCGCGCTGAACTTGATCTTCCAGCTGCCGTCGCCCATCTGCTGCAGGTAGGCGGGAACCGACGTGGCCCGAGATGGAATCCGACCTACAAGCAACAACAGGAAGTAGCTAACAGAACGTAGTTCAGCGGCTGGGCCCGCTCTTGGTCCGTTCCGCGCCGATACCGGTTCCGGCGGGGGTTTTACGTGCCGTCACCGCCCCTTTGCCTTGGGTCAGGGCGGTGGCCGGGTGTGTGCCCTCGCTGCGGGCCGCGGCGAGGCGTCCCTGTACCTGTTTCTCTGTGGCGGTTCCGGCAAGGGAAGCCGCGAAGGCCTGGTGGTGGGCGGCGGACCCGTACTCCATGGCTGAGATGGTTTCAACTGACTCGCCCTGGTCTTTAAGCCCTTGGCTGTCCTCGCCTCTCACGCGGTTTTCCAGTTCGCGTCCCAGGCTTTCGATGCGGGCGAACAGTTCCGTTTCGGCGCGTTCGTAGCGCTGCTCCAGCGGCTGGTCCTGCGAGCCGGTGAAGCCGCCTTCAGCCAGGAGCTTGGCTTCGTGCATCTTTTTGGCGGCATTGACGAACGCGGGATCCTTGAAGTGTGAGTCGTCGGCACCGTTGACGGTGGCGGTGGTTTCTTGGCGCAGCTGGTCAATGGCGGGTCCGTTGATCCCGTCCTTGCCGATGAGGAACAGGCGTTCCTTGATCTCGGTCTCGGCGGCGGCGACGGCTTGGGGGGTTTTCGCGTTGTGGGCCCGTTGCAGGGCCTGGGCGAGCTCGGGGTTGGCCAGGTACTCGACGGGTACCTGGTGGCGTTCCATTTCCGGGGCCAGTTTCTGGGCTTGGGCGCGGAGTTCTTCGGCACGGGCCGCTGCGAGCAGCGCCATGGCCTTCTCATGCTGTTGGGCGGCCGCTTTGCGCGTCTCGTCCTGGCTGGCTGCCAGCGCGTCCTGCCGGGCCTTTTCCGTGGTCATGGTTTGGATATATGACTCCAGATAGGCGCCGTCCGCACCGACGTCGTGGGTGTCGATGGCGTAGCGCGTCAGGACTTCCTGACGGATTCTTTCCGAGGCTGCCAAGGCGGCGGGGTCATGGTCTTTCCAGCCCTCCGCGACGGCATGAACAGCGGCGATGTCATGGGGCTGCGCTTTGTCCCACCACTGGTCTTTCTCCACCGGTGCCAGTGCCGCGCGCGCGGTACTGCGCTCGGCCGCCAGGCGTGTCCCGGCTTCGTGTGCTGCCTGGGCGTCCAGGTGTTCCTGCTGCCGCAGGGATTCCTGCCGGTGCCGGGCAAGTGTTTCGGCAATGCGTGAGGCCATCAGCAGGGCCTGCCGCATTCCGTTGTCCAGGACATCGTCCATTCCGTCTGAGTCGCTCATGGTGTTCCCCTTATCCCTTGGCGTGGTTCTTTAGCGGTCGAGCACAGGTCCGGACTCGCGGCCGGTGTGTTGGTGGGTTCTTGCTGGGGTTGGAGTGGTCGGCACGGCCGACCCTGGGCGGGTGGGAGCCATGCCGCGAAGGCCGATCTCCACCGACTTCGGTACAGGCCTCTGCCCGGGTGCTGCCTGCTCGGGTGCGCCGGCCGTGACAGGTCGGGGCATGGACGCTGCGAACGGTTTTAGCTGCTCGGTGACGATGGCACGGATGCGCTGCGCTTCCCGCGTTCGCCCGGATTGTTGGTGCATTTCGTGGATGGCGAAGGCAGTGTTGACCAGCTGCAGCATGAGCGCTGACTGGGCAGCCGTTTTGTTCTTGCCCGAGGCCGCCATGAACAACATCGCCGTCCCGGCAATGGACGGCAGTGCGACGGGTTTTCCGTGTGCCTTGGGTGCGCGGAGTTGGGCTGTGCGGGACAGTTCAGCAGCGGTGGCCGCCAGCGGCCCGGGGACCGGTTCCAGGCGGTGCGACCATGCCGCAAAGGCACCGGATACTTCCCGTGCAGCTTTCGCCCACGTGGCGTGATCATCACGCGGCAATACCCGCAGCTGCTCGACCAGTGCCGTTGCGTTACGGGTGTACTCCACCCACATTTCTGCCGGCGGAATTGTCTTCTCGGGTCCGGTCCTGGCCACCTTGCGCTTATTGCGTGCAGCTGCGTTCCATTCGGCTGCAGCTTCCATCGCCAACTGTGGCGAGTCCATCCATCCTTCCCGCAGGGCGGTGAGCTTGAGGTCGGAGGCGAGGGTGCCGCCACCGAACCAAATAGGGCGCTCTCCTTGCCTGGGGCGTTCGGCTACGGAGTACCCAACGATGACGTCCGTGGTGTTCTTCGCGTAGCGCGGCCGGAGCAGTATTCCGGTGTCGCGGGCGCGGCGGACGAACTCCGCTTCGGATACTGACGCGCCTGCG
This sequence comes from Arthrobacter sp. Dra40, assembly GCF_059091905.1. Classification (NCBI taxonomy): domain Bacteria; kingdom Bacillati; phylum Actinomycetota; class Actinomycetes; order Micrococcales; family Micrococcaceae; genus Arthrobacter; species Arthrobacter sp. Dra40. The sequence continues at coordinate 25,773 of NZ_JBNHHB010000006.1, read as the reverse complement.
CTGGCGCGCACCTTCCGTGCCAGCGACCACCGGTGCATTTCGCGCTCATCCCTGACTGCAGTGGCCTTCTCGGCACGATCGTAACCACGGGCGGCGTGCACAGTGGAGAGCTGTTCCAGCCCGTACTTGGCCTCCAGCTCCCGGCAGGTTTTCTGTGCCCGCTTGTAGTCACCGTGGGTGGAGGCTTTGGTGCCGTCCTCGCGGACCAGGGACACCGCGATGTGGATGTGGTGGTTCCCGTTTTCGCTGGTTCCGTGGTTGATCGCAGCCCATCGGCACTGCGCCTTGCCGCTGGCCCCGGTGAAGCCCATCGCGTCCACGAAGTCGTTGGCGATGTCGCCCCACTGCTGGTCGGTCAGCGGGCCTTCTTCGGCGCGCAGGCTCAGCGAGCAGTGCCACACGTCGGCCTGCTTATACCCGTTCTCCACCCGCCGCTTCACCGCCTGGTCCCAGCGGAAGTCCTTCTGCCGGACCTCGACCCCGTAGGCCCTGCGCGGCTGGTCCAAATGCTTCGCGATCGCCAGCGCGTCGGCGTGGTCCAGGACCCCGTCGTCGTACCACGCCATGATCGCGGCATCACCCGCGACCAGGTGCGGATCCGTGTGCGCGTTCTTCGTCTTATCCGCATCGGTCGAAGCCAGATACACCAGGAGCCCGGCCATTCTCGAGCCGCGGGTAATGTTCGGAATCATCTCCCTACATCAGCCCCTCGACAGCGCGGTCGATCCGTCCCGCCACCTGACGCCGACACTCACCACCGCACCCCGGCGGTCATGCACAGCCTCCACTTCGGGGCGGTTGCCAGCGGCAGACTTTCCCACGGTCCAATCCGTCCCGCGCCCGGCCGCCGGCAATGCGGGGCCGGGTCCTTTCAGCCGTGGACAACACCGACTAAAGCCGGCGGACCCAAGAAGGCCGGCACCCTTTCCAGGTACCGGCCGGGATCAAACGCCCTGCTGCGGGACGGGGGCCTCCATCCCAGCTGAGGGCGCGCGGACAAACAGAAAAGGGCCGGCCCGTTTCCGCTCCTCGGACAAAGGAAATTCGTGATCCGCACGCAGCGGAATGTTGTCTCGAACTCGGAAGCCCCAAAGCGACAGAACATGGCACCCGGGGTCCACCGCGTGTGCCTCTTAGCCCACCGGGAGCGGCGGCACTTTGTTGTGGCGATGGTCCGGCCTCGCCGCCGTCGTCCGTCTCGCCCAGGAACACAGCGTTGCCGCAATAGACATCGGCCAGGGCTCCGGTTTCTTCCAGCACCAGCAGCGTGGCGGTTAGGGGTGAGGTTCAGGATTTTGCCTTCCTCGTTCAGGTAGAAGTGCCGGTCGCCGACGCTCACGGCTTTGATATTTCCGGCCACCAGGGCTTGCAGGTTCTCCAGCGATGCGTCGATGGGTTCGACCCGCGCCGGTTCGTGTCCATCGGCGGGGATGATCAGGGCGGTGCAGGTGCTCATTAAGTGCTGTCCCCTTTAGGTGGTTCGGTGGGGCCGCTGCCCCTTCCACTGTCGGCGGAGCACCGGCCGTGAGGCCTGTTAGGCGGCGTTGACCGTGTAGGGCTGGCAGTAGCGGGATCGCAGTTTCGCTACCGTCTCGGGCAGGTCCTCCGGGCCATGTGCCTGCCCGTTCTTCCAGTGGAAGAACGCCTGTTCCGTGATCGCTTCCCACTGCCGGGCCTTGCAGCTCACATCTCCCTCGCAATACGTGGCGACGCCGAACAGGTTCCCGATGCTGTCAGCGGTCCGCGTGGCCGCGACCATGACATAGGGCCCTGGCCCAGGTCCCAGCCGTCACAGCCCCAGCCGGAAAGGACAGCCCAGCCTTCGGCTTCGATGAGTTCCATCCAGTCGTAGCCGCCGTTCATGTGGTAATCGCCCAGCACTGTCACGCCGTCGATGGTTTCTCCGGTGTCCTGGGTGGTCACGGTCGCAGTTGCGATTGCGTTCATGGTGTTGCTCCTTCTTGTCCGAGAAGCCGGGTGGGTGGGGCAGCCTTTGGTGACCGGCCAGCATCCTCTCTCCCCCCGTTGTTTTTTGGTTGCTGGCGAGCTCGCTTGCTCGGCAGCCGACGCTGGCCCGTCTACCCGCAGGGCAAGAGGAAGGAAATCCCTGGAGGAAATCAGAGACGCAGGAGCGCCGGAGGGACATTTCCCGCCGCCGCAGGCCCCGACGAAGGAGGGGCTAGACGGGTGGTGCGGACGCCTAAAATCCGCAGGACAGAAACCAAAAATCGTCGCAGACGTGGGGCAGGGCCACGGCCGTCGGAGCGTGCGATGCAGGCACTGGACCCAACAGCCGGCCGCGTCAGCGGACGCCCGATTCGGGTGAACTGTCAATGGCCCGATAGCTCTCATCCCGTCGGCAAAAGGAACCGAGGCACCCCCCCCACCCGGTCTCGTGGATTTCCGTGCACCGAGGGCGACGACAGACGACGACCACTACACCCCGGTGCTGGTGTGTTGGTTGACACACCTTTTGCCTTGTGGTGTGATTTCCATCATGAGTGCACATACCGCATATATCCGTGCACTATATACACGGACGATTCCGCTAGCTATACCCCGTGCCACCAGTGCTCGGGGTCGCTGCGCCAAACGTGAAGAAAGCAGCCATGAACAACACAGCCGCTCATCAGAGCACCCAAACCGAGGCGGAGACCGAGGTCTTGGTGGTCGGCGCCGGCCCGGCTGGCCTGATGCTCGCCAACATCCTGGGCATGTACGGCCGGAAGGTGACCGTGCTGGAGGCCATGGACCGGCTCATCGACTACCCGCGCGGCGTGGGCCTGGACGACGAGTCCTTCCGCACCATCCAGACCGTGGGGCTGGTGGAGACGGTACGCCCGCATACCAACCCGCAGCACATCATGCGGCTGGTCAATGCAGCCGGCAAGCTCATCTTGGTCAACAACCCGCAGACCGACGAGTTCGGCTGGGACCGTAAGCACGGCTTCATCCAACCCGAAGTCGACAAGGCGCTCTACGACGGGCTAACCCGCTTCGAGAATGTGCAGGTGCTCTTCAACCACCGAGTGGAGGACGTTCAGGAGGACGCCGACGGCGTCACCGCAATCGCTCTGGTTACCGGCCCGGAGGGGCAGGTAGAGGAACGCCGCTTCCGTGCGCGGTACCTGGTCGGCTGCGAGGGCGGCAAGTCCCCGACCCGCAAGAGGATGGGCGTGAGTTTCGAAGGCGAATCGCCCTCGACACGCTGGCTGGTGGTGGACGTGAACAACGACCCGTTGGGGACCCCGAACGTCTTTGTCGGTGCTGACCCCAAACGGCCCTACGTCTCAATCGGCCTGCCGCACGCTATCCGCCGCTGGGAATTCATGCTCCACGATGACGAGGCCGAGGAGCAGGTTACCGACCCGGCCTACGTCGACAAGCTGCTCAAGAACCATGTCCCAGACCCCTCGAAACTGGACTTCATCCGCCGTCGCGTCTTTACCCACCATGCCCGGGTCGCCGGTTCCTTCCGAAAGGGTCGGCAGCTGATCGCCGGCGACGCCGCGCACCTGATGCCCGTCTGGATGGGTCAGGGCTGGAACTCCGGCATGCGCGATGCCACCAACCTCGGCTGGAAGCTCGCGGCCGTGGTTTCAGGGCAGGCCGGCGACGAGCTGCTGGACACCTATACCGCTGAGCGCAAGGAGCATGCCAAGGCCATGGTGGACCTGTCCCTGACCTTCGGGAAGTTCATCAAGATCACCAATCCCGTCGGCGCCGCGGCCCGCGACGCTGCATCCTCGGTGCTGAACCTGTTCCCGGGGGTCAAAAGCTACTTCTCCGACATGAGGTTCAAGCCGATGCCCCGCTACATTCAGGGCGTGCTGGCCGATCCGACCACCCAGGAGGCCGGCAGCGCGGCGGCCACCCTGAGCAGCCGGCTGATACCGGTCCGGACGGCGAACAGCAAAGTCTCCCCCGTCGGCCGGCAGTTCCCACAGCCACGTGTGAACTTCAAGGACGGGGACAACGTGCTGTTGGATGACGCGATCGGCAACTGGTGGTCCGTCATTGTGTGGGGCAACAACCCCAAAGACGTGCTGCCGGAGGACTCGCTGTACACCTTGCGTGCCCTCGGCGCGCGCCTGGTCTGTATCCTGCCCGAGACCCAACGCGAATGGGCCGAAGAGTACATGGACGACGAGGTGCTGGTCCTCGGTGACCATACAGGCCGGATGAAAAAGTGGTTCGATGACCGCCCCACGCCGATCGTGTTCCTGCGCCCGGACCGCTTCGTCGCCGGTGCTTGTCTGACCCAACACGCCCCGGCCACTTTAGACGCGATCCTGCGTTCCATGGCCTTCACAGGACAGCCCGCCAAACCAACCCAAGCCATCGCCAACGACCTTAGGCTGCTGGCCGGCTAGCGCCGCCCGCCCAGAACTCTCCGGAAGGAACCATCATGACCACCCTCCAGATCCCCGACTACACCACCGATACGTTCTTCGGCCTTGAGGACAAGTGGCTGGAGACCGCCGAAGGCGAGATCACCCACTACCACGAACTCGGCGAGGGCACTCCGATCCTGTTCCTGCATGGCTCCGGTACCGGCGTCACCGCTGCGGCCAACTGGTGGCTGAACTTGCCCGAGCTTTCCGAACTCGGCCGGTGCATCGCCATCGACTCCATCGGCTACGGCCAAACGGTCGTCGCGGAGGGCACCGAGTACGGCATCAAGGAATGGGTCCGCCACGCCGTGCGCGTGCTGGACGCGCTGGGCATCGAGAAGACCTGGATCGTGGGCAACTCCCTCGGCGGCTGGCTCGCCTTCCAGTTCGCCATCGACTACCCGGAGCGACTGCTGGGCGTTGTCTCTATGGGCACCGGCGGCGCCAAAAAGACCGCCGCGCTGTCCGGCCACGCCACGCCCGAACTCTCCGAAGCCGGCATCCGTCGCACCTTGGAGCAGTTCGTCGTCGACAAGTCCCTCGTCACCGACGAACTCGTCACCCTGCGCTACCAGTCAGCCCTGAATGACACCGCCTCCGACCGCCTGATCGAGGTCGTCACTGCCCGCGACCGCGACCGCGACGCACTCCCGCTGGACTTCGACGTCCTAGGCAAGCTAGACATCCCCGTCCTGCTCATTCACGGCGTACAGGACATTGTCATTCCCGTATCGCGGACCTGGGAACTTCTAAACGTCATCCCGACAGCCGACGCGCACATCTTCAACCAGTGCGGTCACTGGTCCCAAGTGGAGCGCGCCGAGGAATTCAACGCCGTCATCCGGCAGTATCTGGCCGCCCGCGGCGTAACCCGATAGACCAACGGCAGATAAAGGAGCAAAGTCATGAATCAGGCGCTTATATGCATGTCCCACAGCCCTTTGCTGGAGCACACGAACCCACCTGCAGAAGTGAAAGCTGCTGTCGAAGCCTCCTTCGACCAGGTCCGGCAATTCGCCCGGGACTTCAACCCAGACCTGGTGGTGAACTTCGGCCCCGACCACTACAACGGCTTCTTCTACGACCTGATGCCGCCGTTCTGCATCGGTTACGAAGCAAATGGCACCGGGGACTACGACACCTGGGCCGGGCCCCTGAACGTCCCGACGGGTATTGCCGAGGAACTGGCTCAGTTCGTCATCGACCGGGACATCGATACCTCAATCTCGCGGAAGATGGAGGTCGACCACGGTGCAGTGCAGCCAATGGAGATCATCTTCGGCAGCTTGGACAAAATCCCCGTCATCCCGATCTTCGTCAACTCTGTGGCCCGACCGTTCACGAAGGTTTCCAGGGTGCGCAAGTTCGGTCAGGCCGTCGGGGAGTACTTCAAGAATACGGAAAAGAAGGTGCTGTTCATCGGTTCCGGAGGCCTCTCGCATGATCCGCCGGTGCCGCAGATCGCCACCGCCACCGAGGAGCAGCGCAGGATGCTCACCAACGGCCGCCACCCCACCCCGGAGGCCCGCGCCGTCCGGCAGGCGCGCACCATCGCCACAGCCGAAGCATTCGCCCGGGGCGAAGCGGACATTATGGAGCTGAATCCCGAGTGGGACCGGGCCTTCCTCGAAGTCTGCAAGTCCGGAAACGTTGAGGGCTTCGACGCCTACTACGCCGACGAGATGGACGCCATCGCCGGTCACTCCTCTCACGAGGTGCGGACCTGGGTGGCGGCCTATTCCGCGCTGCGTGCCTGCGGCGAGTACGAGGTCAGCTTCGAGTTCTACAAACCGATCAAGGAATACATCGCCGGATTCGGCGTGACCACGGCGGTGATCAAGTAATGACGAAGAGCGAATCAACCACCACGGACCGGTCGGGCGTACTGGCCGGTTTCGCGGAAGAGCTGCTGGCTGCCTACGAAACCAAGCAACCAGTGGATCCGTTACGGGATCGGCTGGAGAACATGAGCGTCCAGGACGCGTACGAGGTCCAGAACGCCCAGCTGCAGCACTATCTCGCCGGCGGACGGGTGCTGGCCGGGCGCAAGGTCGGACTGACCTCACTGGCCATGCAGGCCCAGATGGGCGTGAATTCACCGGACTTCGGGTTTTTCTTTGAAGACATGGTCCACCACGACGACGCGTGTATCCCGGCATCGAAATTCATCTCCCCAAAAGTGGAACCTGAATTCGGCTTCGTACTCAAAGAAACCCTGCAGGGCCCCGGCGTCACCGTCGAGCAGGCACGTGCGGCCATCGGCGAGGTTTATGCCGCGATCGAGATCGTAGACTCGCGGATTGCGGACTGGAACATCAAGCTGGTCGACACAGTGGCGGACAACGCATCCTGCGGCGCCATCGCCGTCGGCAGCACACCACTGGACGTCACGGTCGAGGAGCTGACCGGCGTTGTCTGCAGCCTAATAGTCGACGGCGAGACCGTTGCGGAAGGCACTGGCGCCGACGTCATGGGCGATCCGATCGCGCCGGTGGCCTGGCTAGCCAATGTACTCGGCGAACAGGGCGTGGCGCTGGAAGCCGGGCAGCTGGTGCTCCCGGGCTCATTCACGAAGGCGCTGCCGGTGGTCGCAGGTGAATCGGCGACCGCCGACTTCGGGGACCTGGGGTCCCTAACCATCCACTTCACCGAGCATTCCTGACCTCTTTCACACCTATATATAGGGGACCCTTCCATGACTTCCACAAAAAAGACCGCCGCGATTGTCGGCTCCGGGAACATCGGCACGGATTTGATGTTCAAACTTTTGCGCCGCTCCACCAACATCGAGGTCAAATACATGATCGGCGTGGACCCCGCCTCCGACGGCCTGGCCCGTGCCGAGCGCCTGGGCCTGACTGTCTCGGCCGAGGGCGTGGACTGGCTGTTGGCCCAGGACGAGCTGCCGGACTTTGTGTTCGAATGCACCTCGGCCAAGGCACACGAGGCCAACGCACCGAAATACAAGGCCGCCGGTATCCACGCGATCGATCTGACTCCGGCCGCCGTTGGCCCCTACCTTGCCCCGGTGGTGAACCTCGACTCGCTCACGGATGTCATGAACGTCAACATGATCACCTGCGCCGGTCAGGCCACCACGCCCATCGTCGCCGCGGTGTCCTCCGTGGTCCCGGTCGACTACGCGGAGATCGTTGCCTCCATCGCCTCGAAGTCTGCCGGCCCGGGCACCCGCGCCAACGTGGATGAATTCACCGAGACCACGTCACGTGCCCTTGAAGTGGTCGGCGGCGCCAAGCGCGGTAAGGCCATCATCATCATCAACCCGGTCGAACCCCCGATGATTATGCGCAACACCATCTATTGCGCCGTCCCTGCCGAAGCCGCCGAGCCCGGTGAGCTGCAGGAGAAGATCCGCGCGGCCATTGGCGAGGCTGTCACTGCGATCCATGATTACGTGCCCGGCTACGAGCTGCGCGTCGAGCCGCAGTTCGACAGCGCCCGCGAGGACTGGAACGGCTTCGGCCGCGTCGGGGTCTGGGTTCAGGTCAAGGGCGCAGCCGACTACCTGCCCGAATACGCCGGTAATCTCGACATCATAACCGCCGCGGCCACCCGCACCGCGGACCTGCTCGCCGAGCGTATCGACGCTGGCGCTGCCGCTACCACCGCCACCGTAGGAGCACAGGCATGACGACCCTTAACACCCCCGGATACAGCGTCCGGCTGACCGACACCACCCTGCGCGACGGCTCGCACGCGATGAGCCACAAGTTCACCGAAGAACACGTCCGCTCCACCGTGCGCGCCCTGGACGACGCCAACGTGCAGGTCATCGAGGTAACCCACGGCGACGGTCTTGGCGGCTCGTCTTTTAACTACGGTTTTTCGCTTACCCCGGAACTGGACCTCGTCAGGGCAGCAGTCGACGAAGCCAGGCAAGCGAAGATCGCCGTGCTCATGCTACCGGGCCTGGGTACTATCGACGACCTGAACCAAGCCCATGATGCCGGCGCGTCTGTGGCCCGCATCGCCACCCACTGTACCGAAGCGGACGTCTCGATCCAGCACTTCCAGCACGCCCGCAAGCTCGGCATGGAAACCGTCGGCTTCCTCATGCTCGCCCACCGTGTCAGCCCGGAAGAGCTGGCGAAGCAGGCCCGCATTATGGCCGATGCGGGCTGCCAGTGTGTCTATGTCGTGGACTCCGCCGGCGCGCTAATTCTCGAGGACGTCTCCGATCGCGTCAGCGCGCTCGTGGCTGAACTTGGCGACGAGGCGGAGGTGGGCTTCCACGGACACCAGAACCTCAGCTTCGGCGTCGCGAACTCCGTCTACGCAGTCCGTGCCGGAGCCAAGCAAATCGACGGCACGCTCGTCGCCCTCGGAGCCGGGGCCGGAAACTCTCCCACGGAAGTCCTCGCCGCCGCTTTCGACCGGCTGGGCATCGAAACCCGTGTCGACGTTCAGGCCTTGATGGCCGCCGCCGAAGACGTGGTTAAGCCCTACATCACGCGTATGCCGGTCATGGACCGTGCCTCCATCGTGCAGGGCTATGCCGGGGTCTACTCTTCCTTCCTCATTCACGCCGAACGCGCCGAAGCCCGCTACGGCGTTCCCGCTTACAAGATCCTCGAGGAAATCGGCAAAGCCGGCTACGTCGGCGGCCAGGAAGACATGATCGTCGACGTCGCCATCCAACTCGCAAAAGCCACGTAAGGACGGTGTGTAGCCCGGATTCCGCAAACACCGAATCCGGGCTACACGGCACGAGTGCTGATGGTATTGCTAGTCGTTTAACGTCGGCCACATGATGGCAATGAGTCTGCCGCAGTTGTTCAGCCTGATCCGGCTTGAGCACGCTGAGGTACTCGTCTTCCGCTGCCTTTACGATCGGTCGAGTACCAACAAACTTTGAGATCGCCTGCGCGATGCTTCGATCATGTTCGCGCTTCAGTCGGACGCATCCGTAGGGGGCGAGTAATCCCAGATCGGAGTGAACCTGCATTGCAGTCTGCGTCATAGATACTCACTTTCATTTCGCAACTGAAGCAGCGTTTCCCGAGCTCTGGAATTGCAACGGAAAAACTTGACATGAAATGTGACCGCTGTTACATTTTCCTGAGCACTTATTGAATACCAGCGTGCAACTATAGATCACGGCGGGGAGCTCAGGTCGCCCCGTATCAACAAGAATCGAGAGGCCGTGCTGTGGATAACGCAACACAGTGCCAGACCTTGAGTCACCATCAGGATTAGCGCTATCTCCGGGATAGGGAGCAAGAAGTGGACCCCACTAAAGCAGCAATGAAGCTCGAAGAGGCTGAGCGACGAGTCACGGGAATCGAACCATTCTCACGCCAGGCTCCTGGCTTGACTGATGACGAGGCCTGGGCCATAGCCGCTGAACGGAATGCCGAGCGTCATCGGAACGGGGAAAAACAAACCGGATACAAGCTCGGATGGACTTCAAAAGCGATGCGCGATGCACTCGGCATCGAGAAGCCAAACTTTGGCTATTTGTGGGATGGGATGCTTCTTGATCAACCTGCCCAGCTGGACCGATTCATCCATCCCAAGGCCGAGCCGGAGTTTGCCTTCCGCGCCGAAGCAGAATTATCCGGACCAGATATCACAGCACATGACGTCGTCAGCTCCGGATTGTGGGCCGTGGCCATCGAGGTTGTAGACCCTCGATGGGAAAGCTACGAGTTTACTTGGGCCGACAATACAGCCGACGGCTCCTCGGCTGCAGGATATGTGACGGGTTCATTCACGACGATCTCGTCCGCGCCAGAGGATCTGACCCTCCGCTTCACCAAGGCCGAGCATGTGCAATTCGGCCGTGGCTCCGCTGCAATGGGCTCTCCCGCGGAAGCGGTCGCATACTTGGTTCGCGAACTTCATCGCCAAGGAGGACGGCTTGAAAAAGGGATGATTGTACTCACCGGTGGAGTCACCGCTCCAATCGACCTCGATCCCGGGGCAATTCTAAAAGTTAGTTCTCCGCAAATTGGGGAATGCGCGCTGGTCTGTCAATGAATTCCACTTCTAATGCGCTGCCTCGGGGGAATGCGGCACGATCCTTGCTTGCGTTTAGCCCCAAGCCCGCTCTCCCATTTCACCTCTTCAAGTAAGGAGCCACCATGTCATCAGCACCCAACAGCGTCTTGGCGTCGATGGACGCCCGCTCTCGCGCTAAGGAATCGCGCAAGGTCATCCTCTCGAGCTACATCGGATCCACGATCGAGTTCTATGACTTCCTGCTCTACGCATCGGCCGCTGCCCTGGTCTTCCCTCACGTTTTCTTCACCAACCTCGACCCGCTTGCCGGGACCGTTGCCGCCTACGGCACCTTCGCCGCCGGCTACCTCGCGCGCCCCCTCGGCGGGGCCGTCTTCGGACACTTCGGCGACCGTCTGGGCCGGAAGAAGATGCTCATCATGTCCATGCTTATTATGGGCACCGTCTCTACCCTTATCGGTCTGATTCCAAGCGCCGCCGTGATCGGGTCCTGGGGTGCGGTCATTCTGATTCTGCTACGAGTCTGCCAAGGCATTGCCGTAGGCGGCGAGTGGGGCGGGGCCGCCCTGATGGCCCTGGAGCACTCCCCTCAGCGAAGTCGCGGCTTTGCCGCATCATTCGCCAACGCCGGCGCTCCGACGGGCGCCGCCCTGGGAACCCTCATAATGGGCTTCTTCGCAGCTATGCCGGAGGAGCAATTTCTCTCCTGGGGCTGGCGCGTCCCGTTCCTCTTCTCGTTCGTACTGCTGGGTGTTGGTATCTTCATCCGCTCCCGGATTTCGGAGAGCCCGATCTTCCAGGCCGCCTTGGCTAAGGAGTCAGCCAGCGGCTCCCCGGCCAAGCGCAAGGTCCCGATCCTCGAGGTGCTACGTCGCCCGCGTGCCCTTATCTATACGATGCTTGCAGGGGCCTCAGTGTTCGGGCTCCAAGTGTTCCTAGCCACCTTCGCGATCGCCTACGCAGTCGAGAACGGCGCTGACCGGCAGACGGTACTCTATGCCTTCGCCGGGGCATCTCTCATCAGCATCTTCTCCCTGGTGGGCATGGGCCGGCTCTCTGATCGAGTCGGTCGGCGTCCGGTCATGGTGGTCGGTTCACTGCTATTCGTGGCCCTGATCTTCCCGATGTTCTCCTGGCTGGCCACCGGCAACGTGCTGCTCATCTTTGCGACATTCACCATCGGCCTTGTCTGCCACTCCGTAATCTACGGGCCCCTGGCGGCGTTCGTCTCCGAGCAGTTCGGCACGACCTCTCGCTACACTGGGGCCTCCCTGGGATACCAATTAGCGACACTCATCGGCGCGGGCTTCACGCCAACGATCCTCGCCACAATCTACGCATCCTCCGGGCAATCGATCGCCCCCGTGGTCTGGTACCTAGCGGGAATGGCACTGGTCAGCATTATCTTTATCCTGCTCACCAGAGAGTCCAAGGACTACGACCTAACGACCCACCAACACTAAGGCGAGGAAACTCTGACACGTCGGTAGCGTCCGTCCTTTCGATAGGATCGGGCGCTACCGACGTGCGGAGTCAAATCCAAATCACCGATCGCCCGATAGGCAGCTCAGCGAGATGTTGGTGGGCGTAGCCGGGTGAGAGGACTTGAGGGAGTGGTTGGTCGGACTGTCCGCCAATCGAATGTTCCACTGAGGTATCTCGTTCAAATCGTCCCGGTTCGGCTGGTCAAGCCGGCGCTAGATCTGAAGAATGCAGTAATGATGAGAAGGCCGGTGCTAGTTGCCCGATTTCTCAACGGCCTGATCGGGCTGCGGATGCTATGGGACCAACGCCTTGATCTGCCCCGACCGGATTCTGATATGGCCCGCCGCGGCCACGGTTGCGCGCCGCTCTGGCCCCACCCGCGAGCTTGACTGGTCCATGTGACTCTAAAACGGAGAACGCTGAAGGGCCTTTCCCGGAACTGGATTCGAAACAAACAACGCGAGATCAAGGATCCCAGCTGCAACTGATGCGCTTACAGGAGTAGCTCCCGATCAAGGGCACTCCCTAATTTTGATGCGATCGCGACAGCCTCCTGACGAGTTCTCTCAATCGAAAGCTCCGCTTGTTCGCGGCTATAGGTCATGATGTTCAGGCAAGCGTGCGGTTCCACACCGGGGATTGGCGCCGCAACCCCGTAAGCACCCGGTACGATTTCGCCGCTACTCTTTGCGTACCCATGCTCCCGCGCGCTGACTACCGCGGCGGGGTCGGTCGGACTTGCCGACCTGCAAGAAAGCAAAGCAAGTCCAGCTGCGCCTCGGTCGATGGGGGTGCGCATCCCCCGCTTAAAGGCGATGTGATGTATGACGGTTGTCGGTTCGATCATCTCAATTGCTACGGCGTCATCACCTTCGGCGACAAACAGCGAGACCGTTGTCCCCAGCTCGTCGGCTAAGGACCTCATCAATGGCACCGCGACGTCGCGGAGGGCGGGAAGATAGGTAGACGCTAGGGAAGCAAGACGAGCGCCGGATTGGTAGATCCCTCCGGAAGTCTTGCTCAGGAATCCGTACTCGAAAAGGGTGTGCAATGTTCGGGATGCGATGGATCGATGGATACCGAGTATGTCAGCCACCTCTTGAATGCTCAATCCGTTCGGCGATTCCACCACAGCCAAGAGCGCGTTCAAGCCCCGCGAGAGCGTCTGTGTCCCTACTTTTGGCTCAATCGGCCGTTTATTTGCTGGATTCGCCACACGTCAAGGATAGCTAAGGTTGCCTGCGCCTTTGGGTCATGACCTGGCGTACCTGGCAGCCCTCTATTTTGTTCTGCTCCTCGGCAGCCTGCTTCCGTGAAGCAAGCAGCATTGGTGAGGCGTCCCGTAGAACGGTCCTTCACCGCGACACCTGATCGCCACTCTCCCGCCGAGGAAAATCCCTTATGAACACTGGCCTCACTGATTCGCGTATACCCCGCCCGCAAAAAAGCCCGATGAGGGTGCCTCAACCGCTACACTCAGGCGTGTGACTGCACATCTCGTCGGGTACGCCCGCGTTTCAACTAATCAGCAGGACCTCACGGCGCAGCGCAATGGACTCGCTGCCCTCGGTGTACCCGAAGATCGGATCTATACCGACCACGGGCTGACGGGAACGAACCGCGCCCGCCCGGGACTGCGCGAAGCCCTCGCCGCGGTCCGCGCCGGCGACACCCTGGTCGTCACCAAACTGGACCGGCTCGCCCGCTCCGTCCCTGATGCGCGGGACATCGTCGAAGAGCTGACGAAGAAGAAAGTAAAGCTCAGCATCGGGGGATCCGTGCACGACCCAACGGACCCGGTCGGCCGGCTCCTCTTTAACGTCCTGGCCTTGGTCGCCGAATTCGAATCCGACCTCATCCGCGCCCGCACCCGCGAAGGCATGCAGGTAGCCAAGGCCAAAGGCCGGCTCCGCGGCAAACAGCCCAAACTCTCCAAAAGCCAGGAAGCCCACCTCGTCTCCCTATATAAGGGAGGACAACACACCACCGCCGAGATCGCCGAACTGTTCAAGGTCGCCCGCAGCACGGTCTACCGAATCGTCCAACGAACTCCCTAACCAATGGGCAAACATCGATCGCGCACAGACGGACGTGCGTGCGCCAATTGAGGACTCTCACTGGACGATAGTTCGGGCTGGGCATATGGACTCCCCAGCATCAGCGCCGTCACGTCGGTGAGACTACGAGGGGCGCGTCTTCCATCGACCGGCTCACGGACGCTCCGACCGCGCCTGCCCTTGATTAGTCGGTACCAGCGCTTACAGTGCGAGTGTGATTGAGGAAAGCTACCCGCAGGCTGTCTCCCACCTTCGTTCCGCACAACGATACGTATCCGAGATGGCTGCGGCTTGGAGCGCGGCTTTTGACGAGCAGTTCATGGGTGCGACTGTGATCGTAAATGACGATGGGTCGGGGACTATTACCGCTTCTGTGGAGTGGCCCGGCACCTTACAGAGCGATCTAACGCGACAGTTTTCGAGTTGCGTCAGTGAGTTATGGTCGGCACTGGACGCTCTCATTATCGAGACGGTGCAGCTCTTCTCGTCTTCGCGCACCCCGCGGGACCCGGACGTTGAAAGATACTGGCCAGTTGCGGACTCCGAGAAGAACCTCAGGCTGCTGCTGGAGACAGCCTGCATAAATGGGGTGCTGAGTGCTCATGCGGACATCGTCCGCAGTACGCAGCCATTCCTTCCTGATTCAAATATCGAGCAGATAGGACGATTACGAGCTGGTCTAAGACAACTTCTAAGTTGGTCTGAAGCATTGGAAGCCGGCTCAAACATAACCGTTTGGGCCACTCCCACTGACCCAATGATCTTCACGGAACCCCACCGTGAGGGAATTGAATGCCTACCCAGCCCTTCATTCGATCTGGGCGGCAGCCCGGACGGAGTAGTTGCGACATTTCGTGTGCCTGCCTACCAACGAAGCATGCAGGTGAACGCCCGCCCAGGCACATTGCTGGACCTGGGGTTTGCGGCAGGATTCGTTCCAGTCGGGACAGATGACACGTTCGAGTCGCGGCTAAGAGAGGTCACTGAGGTCATCGCCCTGCTCCATGCTCATTTCGCAGCAGTTACGGGCGAAGTGAGCGGTACTCGTGCGCTCCCCATCGAAGCTGTCGACCGGCAGAATCTTTGGAGCAATGCGGCGGCCTCTCCCCGCCGTTGGCAGCAATCAGAGCTTGCGGAGCTAACGGAAACTGGTGCTCGGGTCGCTGTCGCTATTGATCCAGACCCTAGCGAGCTCGTACTGCTTATTCCCACCGCAAACGGAGTATTTGAACGGCGAATCCCCAATGCCACAAAGCTCCGGGCCTCACACACTCTCGGCATTGCAGCAGAACGCGCAGTGCATGAAGCCGTTGCAACCTGGGGACTCCCAGATTTTGTGATGAAGCCCCAGGTGGAACGTAAAGGATCCGGCGTGCGAGAAATCGGCGACGGGCTCCTCATCGCTGGCGACGTTGGCGCAATCGTTCAAGTAAAGGGTCGCAGCGCAGAAATTTCAGCGCCAGAGAAAGAAGGCCGGTGGATCAACAAGAACGTCGAGAAGGCGCTAAAGCAGGTTCAAGGCACTTATCGGCGTCTCCAGCAGTCACCCGTGGATCTTGAAAATGGTCGCGGGCGCCTGCTAAGCCTCGACGGCCGGGCAGTGAAATGGGTCGGCGTCGTCGTCATTGACCACCCTCAAATTCCAATGCAACATCCCCTCGCCACGATCGAGAGCCCACTCCCCACCATCGTGCTCGTTCGGCGTGACTGGGAGTTTCTTTTCGAGCAGCTCAAGTCTACGAGCGCTGTCATTCGCTACCTGATCCGAGTTGAGACCTCGACTGAGTACCTAGGCGAGGAACCTCATCGATACTTCGATCTAGCGTCACTTGATGCCGCCGTTTCAGCCGATTCTGATCCAGCGGACGCAGCACTAGGCACACGGTTCAGCTACCCCTTGTTGCCGATGGAGCCAGCGGGAGCGCAGTACCCGAGCGAATTTGGGCTCACCCGGCTCATTTGCGAGGACATCGCCAGCATCGACGGCGGCGAAGGCACGCCCGAAATGGAGGTCGAAGTCCTCGCCGCTATCGATGCACTTCCGGTAGCTTCACGAGTAGAGCTCGGAACCCTCCTCTACGGCGAGCTCGACACAAAGCACGAATCAGACGGCGTTCGATGGAGATCTCGGACATTCCTGCCGTCCACGCCGAGCGGTTATCAGGTCTCCTTCGTTGTTTGCTCCGTTTACAACGAGTCGACAGCGAATGCATTTAAGGCATGGCTGACGTTTCGCCATAGTGAGCGCGCCCAGACCGAAAACATCACTAGAGCTCGATCGATCGCAGTCCTACTCACCCCACGCCTAGATAACGTTCGGCCGTGGGACACCACTTTGCTTGTCGTCGAGGGTGATCTGCAGCTATCGGACAAACAGTTAGCTAGCTACGTCGCACTTTGGGGAAAACGGGAAGAGCACGGGGGCCGCCAACGAGGAGCCTGAAGTAGGTAAGCGAGCAACGACTCAATCACTGCCGGTCAAGTCTCCATCCTGCGACGCGGGCTGCCGCGACTGGGCAAGTACTAATGAAGGAGAACCTGTATGAAACCCTCAGTCATTGTTTTTGATGTCAACGAAACCCTGTCGAATATGTCCCCTATGGGTCAACGGTTTGTCGAGGTGGGCGCGCCGGCACATCTGGCGAAGCTATGGTTCGCTACCTTGTTGCGGGATGGCTTTGCCCTCACCACTGCCGGCGACAACGGAAGCTTTGCGGGGATCGGCGCCGAAGTTCTGCGGGGCCTGTTCACTGGCATGGAACTGAACCGGGATATTGAGACTGCGGTGCAGCACGTCATGGCCGGGCTCTCCGGTCTCGCGCTGCACCCGTATGTTGCTGATGGCATCAAGGCTCTGCATGGTGCCGGATACCGCCTTGCAACTCTGACGAACGGTTCTACACAGGTGGCAGAGCAACTCTTCGCCGATGCTGGTATTCGGAACAGTTTTGAGCTGCTTCTCTCGGTGGAGGATGCCTCGGCCTGGAAGCCCGGCAGGGCGTCCTATGAGTACGCGGCCTCCGCCTGTGGCTCAAAGCCGGAGGAGATGCTCCTGGTCGCCGTTCACGCTTGGGACATTCATGGCGCGTCCCGGGCGGGTCTGGCTACGGCCTGGATCAACAGGACAGGTGGGCCGTACCCGGATTATTTCCAGGCACCGGATTACAGCGTGTCCTCCCTTGCTGATCTGGTCCCGGCCCTGGCCCGAGGAAACTGAGGTCTGACTTCACGAGCCGAAACTCTCATCAAAGGTCCTTTTCCGCGCTGTTGAGAATTCTCCTAGTGCGACGCACTGCTGAGACAATCCATCCCCGGAAATTCAGGGCGGCGCCGGAAGGAAGGTAGAGCGACCGCCGTCGCGGCAAAGGGTCCTTTGATGGGACGGCCTTTGGGGCCGGCTCGGCGGGCCTCGAGTCTGTTGAAGGGCGAGGCCCGCGCTGATCTGCGAGGATGGGCGGATGGAGGACGCTGCGGAATCGCTTCTGGAAGGGCCCCGGGGTCGTCGGCTGTGTCTTGAACTCGCGATGGAACTGGATCCTGACATCAGGACGGCGGTTTTCTGGCTCGGGTACGACCTGGATCCGGGGAAGGGGAAGTCGCTGACCCTCTTCGGCGGCTCCGATGGTGATGGCCGCGAAATCCCTGTCCCTTCGTTGGAGCAGGTGGCGGACTCTCTCGCTTCCCTCGATACGGCCCGTCTCGATAGCTGGCTGCTACAGGAGGCCCTTGAGCAGTCGGTCGACAGCGCGAGGTATTGGCAAGAACCCGACGGCGAAGACGTGCTGGCGAGTATGCCCACCATCCGGGCAGCCCTCCTTCCGCTGGCCGAGCAGGCGACGGCCTCGCCGGCCACCCAATGGTGGTGGCAGCCCCGCCAGACCGAGCAATGGGCCATCGACTGGCGGTCACCGGACGACCCAGCACCTCTATCGAAGGATCCACAGAGGACGCTTGCGGAGTGGGGGCGGAAGCAACGAGCGGAGGAAGCCCAAGCTGCCCGCGAACGCCCGCGCGATCCCCGCGCCAGCTGGGGCGGAACGTGGTGGTCGCTCCCGCACGGACTCGTCCACACAGTCGGACAAATCCCGGCCGGGCTAAGCCTTGTGGAGGATTCCCTCGGATGGGAGCAGGCGACGGTGATTCCGGTTCGCGGCACTGGCCGGACTTTCGAGATCCGCATCCCGGACGATTGGCTCTCGTTGTGCCGCGCCTTTCCCTTGGAAGTCACCGCGTCCCGCCGACACGACTGGTTCCGCGTCACCGGACGCGATGGCCGGTGGGTGATCCCGGACTGGGAACGTGTCGCGGAACAGTGGGACGCAGTGCACCTCACGGTCCAGGGCTATCTCAGCAGCGCCACACGCGCACTCCACCTCGACCCCGACACGGCATCAGTCATCGCCGGCTGGGACCCCGACAGCACCTTTGGCTCACGGACGTCGCACGCGATTGGGAGGGCCCGCGGCAGGCATGGCAGCGAGAACCCGGCAACGACTCCTGGACGCTCCTTGAATTCAACTAGTGGTTCCCATTCATCGCAGGGACCTCCACCGGCGAGCAGCAGCAGCCACAGTGCCGGGTTGGTCCCTCCTGCATACTCGGGACATGGACACCACGACTGTCGATCCCCGCGACCAAACCTGGGAGGTAGACCGCCCTCGGTACCGGGTGTACTTCTGGGCCGGAACAAACTCGGATGAGTGGGAGGTCTCCGGTGCAGACATTCCGGAGGTCATCGACTGGGCAGAGTCGAACCGGGGAGGCCGCTCGTACACCCTTTACGCGCGCGTCCCGGTAGACGGGCTTGGCTTGGTTCGCCTTGCTGGAGTTGATCCGACCGCTGCGCCACGGGGCTAAGGGCACAGATGGAAGGCGATTGGGTCAAAACCCGTTCGCCTTCACAGAATTTGCGGTCCAGTTACGCACTTGGCCTGTGACCCTTGGCCTAAACCCGGCGGTGGGTGTCAAAACTTGGTGGGTCTAAAACGGTCGTTTTTGCCTGCCGCGGATAAGGTCCCTGTATCGGCAGCCTTGCGGGGGGGGGGGGGGGGCGAGTTTTACGGAATGGTCTCACACCCCAGCCGCGCAATATGGTCCCGGAGCGGCCATTCGTCGTTGATAGTGTTCGGGTATGTTCAACCCCTTCTCGCCGTACCACGAACCAGGGTTCGGCGCATGGAAGCAAGGGCTAGAGACTTTGCCACCTTCGGAGGTCTCCCACTCCCCCGCCGGGTGCTGTATCCGCGGTTGCGACACGCCGGAAGAAAATTCTTTTTTGCGGATTTTTGGCCCGGTCCTGACCTCCTTCCATGCGCAGTTTCCGGCCGGCCGTCGGGCTCCGGACACCGCCGGAGGCACCTGCAGAGAAAAAGTTTGGGAAATGGTTCCTTTTCTTCCATTGGAAACCGGGCCAAAAGTGGCCCAAAACACCCCTTCAGAGGCCTTTTTCGCGCTTCGGGAATTGGAACCATTTGCACCTACGGAACCCCTGTTCCAAGCCTGCCTTCGGCCTGTGCCATGATCATTCCGGCATCCGCCGGCCCGGCCCTGTGCAGGAGCTGCATCACCAAAACGGAAACTTTTACAGGTTGCCCGGATGTCGTCTTACACGATGGTAATTTCGTAGTAGTTGGAAACAGTTAAAGGATCAGCCCCGGCAGATCCGGTTACCGTTCCGGCGGGAATGTTCCCAAACCTTCCAGGCGGCCGGGACGTCCACCTACAGGCGGACAGATCGACCCGAGATTCAAAGGACAGTTGAGAGCCATGGCTACTACAGGAAACCGCGGAGGCGGGCGTCGCAGTAAGGGCGAGCGTCGGTTCGTTGGCACCCGCGTAGACGTGAAATCTGCCGATCAGCTTGTCAGGGCTGCCAAGGGCAGGGGCGTCACCGTCAGTGAATTCGTCGAAGCCACGATCAAGAAGGAACTCGCTTCAATGGATCCTTCCGACTTCGCGCATCCAGGCCAGGAGGAGCTGCCTATCGGCCGCATGGTCTCTTAAAGCATAAGAAGGCCCGCACGAGGCGGGCCTTCTATGACAACTCAACACTCAACACCTAAGAGCTTGCCGGCGACCAGGTGATGAGCCCAACGGTTCCCTCACGGGAATCGCACGAAAGTCCCAAGGGGCTTTCTTCCCCCTCCCAACGAGAGGAATAACCCCATCGTACATCAGCGCCTTCGCGCGCTGCCAGACCGTGCCTTCGGCGTGCCGCGAGACCATCCTGCCGCGGACAACCCGGATACCGTCTGGGCGGCGCTGGCTCCCGAGCTGGCTGGCCAACCCCGCGTGCGGATCTCGCGGGACGGCGGACGCAGCTACCCCCAGCGTCACGAACGCGACCTCAGCTCGGCGTTGCCATCGCAACCGGCGGCCGTGCGCATCTTTGGCAAGGACGGAACCTGCCGGACCATCTGCCTGGACTTCGACTCTTCCGTCGACGGGGTCGACCGAGTGGCTGCCGACGTCTACCGGGTGACCTCCTGGCTGCACGAGCACGGTGCCCGCTGGATCGAGGACCACTCCCCCAACGGCGGCCGCCACGTCTACATCCCACTGGAGCGCCGCGTCACCTTCACCGAAGCCCGCGAGTTCGTCGAAGCCCTGGGCAGCCGCTACCGCAGCCTGGACCGGTCCCCGCACCAGAACATCAGCCACGGCTGTATCCGCACGCCCGGCAGCCCGCACAAGAGCGGCGGCCACCAGGAACTGGCCATGAGCCTCACCATGGCCTACGACATCGTGCGCCGGCCCAACTCCCCTGCCGTGTGGGAACGGATGGCAGCCGACCTGGCCCCCGAGATGGCCGCCGCCAGGGCGCTGCGCCTCGAGGAGCCGGAGATGTCCCTGACCGGTCCCGCCGCCCAGCTGGCGGGTGCCGCCGCCGGGACCGGCGGGATGTCCCGGACGATGCTGGCCGCGGCCGTGGACGGACTCTACGACACCTCCCGCTATGCGACCCCCTCGGAAGCCCGGCAGGCCGTCCTGACTGCAGCTGCCGGCTGCGGGATGAGCCTGACCGACGTCGAACGCCGGATGAAGCAAGGCATCTGGCCGGGACTGGCCCAGTTCTACGCCCGTTACCGGGCTCACCAGCGCTTCACCGCGCTGCGCCGGGACTGGGAGAAAGCGGTCAAATTCATCTCCGAAAGCCAGGGGAGAGAAGATGCCCGTAAAACCAACACAAGCCTGCCAAATACACAGGGGGGGCAGCTTCTAGGGGGTCTGCCTGAATCGCCGCACAGCGAACACCGTTTTATCCGCACCTGGAGAAATGCCCTGTTCCTGGCTGAAGAGCGCTACCGCGGTTCCCGCGCAGGGATGGCCCAGCGCATGATCCTCAGGGCTCTCGGGGCCGCGGCACACATGACCGGCAGCCGGTTCATCGAATTCGGCGTCCGGTCCCTGGCGGTGGCCTCTGGAGTTGAACACACTACCGTGGCTGCCCACCTGCGTGCCCTGCGCGAAGAAAACGATCCGTTGGTCGTCCTTGTCAGCCAAGGCCGGGGTACGCACGGAGACCTCTACTGCCTGAACCTCCCGGAATCCCTGCAGGAAGCCGCGGAAAACCGGGCCTGGGACAGGGGCAAGCTGCACTCGCTGCGGCCGGTATTCCGCGAGCTGGGGATGCCGGCCGCCTTCGTCTACGAAGCACTGGAGCACTCCCTCGGCCCGGTATCCACCTCCGACCTGGTCCGGCACACCGGACTGAGTCGCACCGCCGTCACCGAGGCCCTGGAGATCCTCGCCGCCTGGAACCTGGCCGAACGCTCCGGCCGGGACCTGTCCTGGCGCCTGGTTCCGGCCACGTCCCTGCGCCAACTGGCTGAGCTGTTCGGCGTCCTCGATGAAGTGGCCAGGCAGCTGGATCGGTACCACCAGCAGCGGGCGCAGTGGCGCCAGTGGCTCTCCGAGCGGCTCAGCACCGGAGCAGTCCTTCCCTCCCCCGGTGACGACTACCCTTGGGAAACCTTTGAGGGCCCGCCGGATGACTGGACGCTGGCCGACATGGCCTTCAAAATGACGGCCTGAGATGGCACAGTTGGAAGTAACACCAGTAATGGAACCATTCCTTCCGTTTGCTCCTTTTCCTACTCCTCCCCCACCCCGTCGGCACCTGACGGTTGCGCCGGCCAGCAGGGAGGCGCCTGCAGTACCAATGTCTCCATTACTTCCGATCAGGGGGAACAGTACCTTTTGCGCCGTTTGCGCCGTTGCCTCTCTTTGCACCACTCCCCCACCGGCCGCCGCACGTCCCCCCGGCGACTGGCCGGCGCGCGGAGAGCTCCCCTCAAAATGGAGCGGAATGCCCTCCTTTAGTTGCGGTGGGGAGGAACGGTACCTTTTGCTCCGTTTGCACCCTCTCCCCCGCCCCGGCTGCACTCAGGCCGAACCGCTGGCAGGCAACCACCGCGTCGTTGCGGAACCAGGGCGCGGTGGTTGCATCGGAACCATTGCCTCCAATGCCACCTTTAGATCCGAGGGCAGGAATAGAACTTAAGGAACCTATTGCTCTTTCGGTTCAATCGGTATGAATGGCAGTAAAGGAACCGTAAGTACCTACGGAACTGTTGGAACCTGGTCGGGAACAAGTTGTGGCCTCATCGTAGGGTTGCCTCGCAGACAGCCTCAAAGAGAGGAAATGGAACCTTTTCCTCTCATAGCTCGAATAGTTCCAAAAGTTCCATTATGGGCAGGAACGGCGACCAGCCACTTGGTGAGGCAGAGTTCCAAGGGATCAATAGGAGGCATAGGTTCCCTCGGATCCAATGCTGGCAAAGGCTCTAAAGGTTCCATTAGAGGGCGCTGCAGCAATGGGATCCCCTTGTGTTCCCGGGATTATCAGGGCAAGGGTGACCGCGCACGCTGCCGACGGTTCTTGCGCCTCCGAAAGCAGTAAGGCCACTATCGGTGGAAATGGAGGTGAAGTGCGCAAATGGTTCCATTAGTGGTATTGGTTCAACAGTCGCGCCCGGGAGACGCCGAGGAGGGCTCTACGCAAAGGGTGGTATCGGAACCCTTACCGCCGTTAGTTCCCCTGGCGACTGGAAACGGATCCTTTTGCGCCAGCTGTGGCAAAAGTGCCAACGGTCCGAATGGAGCCAATGGCACTATCGGCGGTAAGGGTTCCAACTGCGCAAAAGGTTCCATTAGCTCCAGCGCCGCCAACGGTGGTAACGGTACTAAAGGTTCCATTTAAGAATCTGTAACAGGCACGGGCGTGGCTACCGTGGACGGCGGGGGAGCGCCGATAGTGTGGGAATCGATCGGTGCCGGCCGGTTGACTCTTTGTCACACGTGGGTCTCCTCCCGGCACGCTGCACCAGGAGAGAGGTAATGATTCCCATGCCGGCGAGAATCATAGCGGTCTGTAATCAGAAGGGCGGGGTCGGCAAGACCACCCTTGTCACCGGGTTGGCCGAGGTCTACACCCAGATGATGGGCAAAAAGGTCCTCGTGATCGACGCCGATCCGCAGTACAACACCACATCGGCCCTCGGCCTGTCGGGCCCGGAGTTCACGCTCAACGACGTGCTCTACGGCGACGAATCGAACAATCAGAAGATCTTCCCCGGGGTGGCCGCAGACGCCGTTCTGGAAGTGGGGGAGGACTGGCAGTCGCCCAACCACTCCGAGCTGGGACTGATTGCCTCCGAACGCAACCTAGCCTCGCGCGAACGCGACTCAATGATGGCCCGCGAGCACCGCCTGCGGGTCGCCCTGAAGGGTGTGGCCGAGGAATACGATATCGTCCTCATCGACTGCCCTCCTTCCCTGGGGCTGCTTACTGTCAACGCACTGACCGCTGCCACCCACGCGCTGCTGGTCAGCGAACCGCGGGTCGCCTCGGTGGAAGGCCTGGCCGAAATCGTCACCACCATCGCTGAGGTGCAGGAAAACCTCAACGAGGACATCGACATCGTCGGCGTCGTCGTGAACAAGGTCCGCAAGGGACGCAAGGACCAGGACGTCTGGATCGAGAAGATCCGCGCCGACTTCGGCGAACTGGTCCTGGATCCGCTGCTCCCGGACCGTGAGCTGTTCGCCAAGGCGCAGGCGGCGGCCAAGCCGTTGAAGTCCTTCGGCTCTGAAGCCAAGGTGCTTCGCGCCGACCTGGAACAGCTGGCGCGTGCGATCTGGAAGGGAAGCGAAGCGTGAGTGTAGATCCCGTGTCCGGGCGGGGCGGCACCCCGGCCCTGGACAAGATCAAGCGCCGCGGACGCCTGGGCAAAGCCTCGAGCCGCAGCGTCATCGAAGACATGAGCGCGTCCTCGCCTATGCAGGAACCGGAACTGGCGCAGCGGGCCGAGAGCCAGCCCCCGGCCCCGGCTCAGCCGGCACCCCAGCCAGTCCAGCAGCAGGTCCAGCAGTCGGCGCCACAGCCCGTGCAGCAGCCTGTCCAAGAGCCTGTTGAACAGGCAATGCAACAACCGGTGCAGCCGGCTCCGTTCGTCCACCAGGTACCGATCCCTGCCGTCCAGGAGATTCCTGCCCAAATCCTGCAGGACGCACCGGCACCCGTCGCTGCGCCGGTCGAAGCCGCCCCGCAGCAGTCGGAGGCTGAGTCGAAGAAGGATGCGCCGAAGAAGGCCAGTTTCTTTCAGTCGAAGGAGGCGGGGGACCGGATGCGCTCCACCTACAACTCGACCCGGCCGATGACCCGGTACCGGACCCTGTCGGAGTTCATTTGTGCCGCGGTGGAGAAGGAATGCGCCCGGCTGGAGGCCCAGTACAACAACGGCGAGCCCTACGATTCCGACCCGGATGACGTGCCGCGCGGACGTCCCGTAGGCGGCTGACCGGGGCGCATCGAATTCGAGGCTTATGGATTACGCGCGGTGCGTGTGGCCTTTTTCATAGAGCGTGTTGATGGGTGGGTTAAAAACCGCCGCCGCCGATTTTGAGCGCCCCTGCCGGATCTACATTTGATTCTGCAGGGGAACGATGCGGACGCTCAGCCCGAAAATGCCCGGCAAAACCATTCAGTCGGGAAGGAAAACCACGGCCATCAGCGCCTCCGCACAGTCTACTGCGACGGAGGGGCCGACGTCGTATGCCCGTCCGCGGCCCAGATGACCTTCCGCTTCCCGCCGTCGGTCGCTTTGCGACTGGCCGCCCGGAAGGGCTGGGACGCCACCACGGGGAACGTGTGCCCGTCCTGCTGCGTCCGCTCCGTGCTGCCCGCCCCGGTGGTCAGCCTGATCGACGGCATGACAGGCTTCCTGGCCAGTCGAGGATGGCCTCGCCTGCTCCGTACTGCCGGATCCGGTTCTCGGCGGTGTCGCAGACCAGGATGCCCCGGTCACCCTCGGCCACGTCCACGGTGGACCGATGATCTCAAAGGGACGATAGAAGAAGAGTTGGCCATAAGCCTCGGACTGAACCCACGCAAGCCTGGGGACAGTTAGGAAGCAAGCAAATCAATTCCACCTACGGGAAGCGGCCTCTGCTGGTCGCTTCCCGTATCTGTGTCCGCAGCGTGGCTTGCACAAAAAGGAAGCTCTCACGAGCACGCTAGACCCCGCATAACGCCAGATTTGCGAGTGCGAAATGTGCTCAGCGATGTAGCGCTCATCATCATAAACAAGACTGAGGATGGCAGTGGGGCCGCACTCCGGCCTGAACCTCTCGTGACTGTCCAATCCTGGCGGAGCCGGCCCGGACGATGGTGCCAGATGTTCGTTTGCCCGCAAAACGGGAGATGGGCCGCGCTGAACTCGGGCTGTAGAAGCGTTTTTTGGTTTTTGGCTGCTGTCCTTATGTTGTTGCGCAGGTAGTTCGCAGGGCAGTTGTAGTGTCTTGGCTACCCAGGAGTGGCGGGTATGGCTTTGGCTGCTGTGCCGGACGTTGGT